>CALXJN010000104.1 GCA_944388635.1 uncultured Clostridia bacterium | reverse complement strand
ATTTCTCCATATTCTACTAGCTTGTCCTTGTAGAATTTTATGATATGTTTATTTTGTAAATTATGTTCTATATTTTTTAATTCTGCTTTTATAAATAATATTTCTTTTTTAATTTGTCCTTCTTTTGTATCTTTATCTATTTCTTTATATTCGTCCCAGAATTTTTTATATTCTTCTCTTTGTGCTGGTATTTCCCAATAAATCTTTGTTGACAATAGTCTTACATTATAGTCTTCGATTAATGTTATAAGTAGCTCATATGCCTTTTCTTTCTTCTTATCTACTTTGCTACTTACAATTAAATGTCTTGCTTCTTTTATTAATTTTTCGTAGCATTGCTCTGCAACAACTAGTGGCAAACTATGTGTGAATAGTTTTCTGCTTATTGCAAGTAAATACATTCTTTTTTCTATTTTGTCTCTTGTGTCTAACTTTCCAACTAAAAATGTGTTAAATTTATCGTATCCGTCTAGTATTTCTTCGTATTTTTCTTTTCCTTCTATTTCTAATTTAATTGGAAGCACATTTGCTATGTAATCTTCTAATGTATCAAATATGCTATCATATATGCTGTCTTTATCAATTATGTTTGATGAGATTTTATCTGCAAGTTGTATTGAATAATTTTTTAGTATTCCTTTATATATTCCTTCCATTTTTGATACATAAAATGGGTTATATTTTGAAAGTAATTTTTCTTTGTTATCGTTTTTGATTGATATATAGTCTAAATCTAATAAGTATTTTTGTTTTCTATATTTATATTCTAAATATTGTGTTTCTTTTAGATGTATTACTGTATAGTATTTAGATAGTGCCTCTTCTTCAAATTGTGTTGCTGTTCTTGCTCTTACCTTTTTATATATTGAATCCATAACATATTTATCAATAGATTCTAAGTATAGTATAAATGCATCTTCATATTTCTTTTGAAGTGCTTCTTCTTTCTCTTGTTCCTCATTTTTTGTATAGGCTTCATAGTTTTTTAGTACACTATTCCTTTTTATTGTGATTAGCATACCGTTTATTCCTATTTTTGTAGGTATTAATAATTTACTTATTGTTGTTGAAATTTTAGAAAAAAATGCTCCGTCAGTTTTTGCGACTCTTAATCCTCTTTCTTCCATAGTACTCCTCCTTGACTTAATATATTATCTTCTCTTCTGTTCCAATACTCTCTAGTACTTCATATATAACTTCTACTTCGACTTCTTTGTTTGTTTCTTGTAAAATATTTACTTTTATATCTTGAATATTATCTTTTTCTTCTATCTCTGCGGATAGTTCATTTTTAAGTTTTTCTACTAATTTTTCTTTGGCTTCTTCTTTGGTTAGACTTATCTTTTGCTCTTCTAATTCATAATATGTCGAAATCCCTAAGGTTATTGGCAAATAAAAGTTAGAAAATAATCTTAATTTTTTATCTTCATTTATTGTATCATATTTTTCGAATTTTGGAATACTTTTGCTTAAATTTATTTGAAAATTATTTAATTTTATTGTATATTTTTTATCTTCGTTTCCTGTTCTTACTAGGGATACTTGATTTAGCTGCATTTTTTCTTTTTTACTATACCATACTTTTGCTTCTACATTTCCTGTTGCATGCACATATCTAATTCCTGTATACTTTCCTTCCATCCAACCTCCTATTAAAATTGTATTTTCTGTAACTATATCTCCAACTTTTACAAGTATCGTTCCTGATGTTGCTGTTATTTTTGTAATTTGTGCTTTTTTATTTGAAACAATATTACAATATTCATTTTTATCTATTATCTCTGGCTTTTTGGTTGTTTCGACTATTTCTACTATTACATTTGTACCATTTAAATTTATATTCATCCATGCTATATCATCTCTTTTAAGTCTTATTTGATTTATAATTTCTTGTGAATTTATTTTTGATTTTAATGTTCCAACATTTAATCCGCATTCTGAAAGATTATTAAGTATATCTTCTTTTTGGATACTTTCTAGTCCTTTTACTTCTATATTCCATACAAATTTTGATGTTCCATACATTGATATTATAATTAGGATTAGAAGAATGAAAAAGATTTTTCTTTTTCTATATCTGTTCATTAAAAATGGAAGTCCTTTTTTTGCTTCTATTTTCATTTTGCATTTTGTCTTTTTTGATATTTGCTTTAGTTTCTTATAATCTTTTATTCCAACATTTGCATTCATGTATGTTGACTTTTCTCTTTTTATATTCCATAAAAGAATGCCTTTTGCGAGGCATGTATTTATGAATCTTTCTATATAGTATCCTTCAACTGATATGTTTACATATCCTAAAATATATTGCAATAATATTTTAAATATCATTTTTTCACCTACTGTTCTATTTCTTCAAAATCGATGGAGTCGATTTTTCCTGTTATCATTATATCTTCTTTATTCATTTGTATTAACTTTAAATTAAACCCATTTATATTTATAGCGCCTATATGTGTGTTTATTTTTATAAAAATTTCCTCATATTCTAATATATTTTTGTAATTTTCTATTACTAATTCTTCAAAGCCAAGTAATGTTATTTTAGGCTTATTTGTGGTTATTTCTTCAGGCATTTCTAAGAATTCATTTATTTTACTAAATCTGTTTTTCATAGTCTTTCTTCCTTTCTGCTTTTCCTTATTTAATGTATATTTTTGATTTGCTTAAATAATACATGTTAATTTTTTCTTAAGATATATTCCCTATAACTTTCACTTTGAGTTCACAAAAAGGACAAATTCAATTGTTATATTATAAGTACACTAAGAATAATAGTGAAAAACATCCCCTTTTATTTTTTATTTTTGGGAGTCTGGTAAGTAAAGCCAGACTTCTTTTTTATGTAATTAACGTAAGAAAATTGGACGTTAGCGGAAGCAAAGCTTCCGACGTCCACATGTGCGTTTTGCTTCGCAAATACGCACAGCCCAAGGAAAATTAACCTTGTTGTATAGAAAAAATCTGACGATTTTTCCTAT
>CALXJN010000103.1 GCA_944388635.1 uncultured Clostridia bacterium | reverse complement strand
TTACTCTACCTCTTGCATAAGGAATTATACAATATGAGCAAAATCTATCACAACCGTCTTGTATTTTTATAACAGCCCTTACCTTTTCAGTAAATGTTGTGATTCCTAATTCTACATATTCTTTTTGGTGCATTACATCTGTTATTTTTTCTTCTCTATTTTCGCTATATTCTTCTAGGTATTTTAATATATCCTTTTTTTCATTATTTCCAAGTAATATATCAATATCTTTTATCTCTTCTAATTTTTCCTTTGCAACTTGTACATAACATCCAATTACTATTAATATGCTATTTGGATTTTTTTGTTTTGCTCTTCTTAATATTTGTCTTGATTTTCTATCTGAAATATTAGTTACTGTACAGGTATTTACTATATATAGATCAGCTTTATTTTCAAATTCTACTAATTTATAGCCATTTTCTATAAATTTTTGTACTATTGCATTTGACTCATATTGATTTGTTTTGCAGCCGTAGAGTATATATTGCTACAGTTTTTTCCATTTATATTCCTCATCTCTTATTTTCTTCTTTTATTATCAAGTACATCTAAGTTATCTAAAGCTTTACCAGTTCCAAGGGCTACACATGATACAGTGTCATTTGCTATCATTGTATTTATTCCGGTTTTTTCTTGCAAAAGTTTATCTAAACCATCTACTAAGCTTCCTCCTCCTGTCATGTATATTCCCTTGTCACTAATGTCTGCTGTAAGTTCTGGCGGAGTTCTCTCAAGAACCGAATGTACCGCATCTACAACTTGCATTGCCGGTTCCATTAAAGCCTCCATCATTTCGCTTGAATGTATTGTTATTGTCTTTGGAAGTCCTGTGCTTAAGTCTCTTCCTCTTATATCCATTTCAACATCTTGTATTTTTGGATATACACATCCTATATGAATTTTTAAATCTTCTGCTGTTCTTTCTCCAATAATTACATTATGCTTTTTCTTTATATATTTTACTACTGCTTCATCAAATTTATCTCCAGCAACTTTTAAAGATGTGCTAACAACCGAACCTCCAAGAGATATTACTGCTACATCTGTTGTTCCTCCACCAATATCTACTATCATATTTCCACATGGTTTAGATATATCTATTCCAGCTCCAATGGCTGCTGCTATCGGCTCTTCAATCAAATATACTTTTCTTGCTCCTGCTTGCCCAGCTGCATCTATTACTGCTTTTTTCTCCACTTCTGTTACCTGTGAAGGTATGCAAATCATTATTCTTGGTGAAAAAATAGTTCTTCCACAAATTTTATTTATAAAATATTTAAGCATTTTTTCTGTTACTGTATAATCTGATATTACTCCATCTTTTAAAGGCCTTGTTGCAACAATATTGCCTGGTGTTCTACCAAGCATTCTTCTTGCTTCTTCTCCAACTGCAAGTACTTCTCCTGTTAAATTATCAATTGCAACCACTGAAGGCTCTCTTAATACTATTCCTTTTCCTTTTACAAATGCTAGAACTGTTGCAGTTCCTAAATCTATTCCTATGTCATGTCCAAAAGAAAACATTGAATTAAACTCCTTAAAAAAAATTGTAATAGTTTTGTTACAAAACTATTACAATTATATTACAATTCCGTTATTTTTTCAATAGCTTTTCTTAACTTTAAGCTTTTATTTTTCGTCATTAATTGTCTCTTCTTGATGTGTCATATCATATATTTTAAGCCCAAGCTCTTCTCCATTTAAACTTATGTATATTAGCCCATTTGCATATATCCAAAATGCTATAACCATTATTAACCATATACCAAAAGTTTTTAATCTATCCATTACATTACCTCCAATTATTGAAGTGACTTTTATTCTTACATTTTTAATTATACCATAATTTGGATAATATGTAAACTAATTTTCCATATTTTGTACAGCATCCAATACCGCTATTTTCCCATATTCGTATGTTATTCCGCCTTGCATAAATGCAATATATGGTTTTCTTATTGGTCCATCACATGAAATTTCTATTGATGAGCCTTGTGTAAAGCTTCCACTTGCCATAATAATTTGGTCAGTATATCCTGGCATATCCCATGGTTCAGGAATTGAATTTGAATCTACAGCAGAACCTTTTTGTATTCCTTGGCAAAATTTTATTAGTTTTTCTGGCTCACCAAATTCTATTGTCTGTACAATATCTGTACGTTTCTCATTATATTTTGGAGAAACATTATAGCCTAATTTTTCTAATAGCCTACTTGCAAATACCGCTGTTTTTAAGCTACTTGCAACAACGCTTGGAGCTAAATATATTCCTTGCAAAAATGTTTTGTTTGCACCAAGTGTTGGTCCAACTTCTTTTCCTTGTCCTGGTGATGTAAGTCTTTCTGCTGCAAGATTTACGTATTTTTCTTTTCCAGCGATATATGCTCCATTATTTGCAATACCTCCGCCTAAGTTTTTAATAAGAGAGCCAACTATTATATCTGCTCCTACTTCTAATGGTGTTCTTCTTTCTACTAATTCGCAGTAGCAATTATCTATAAATATTACAACTTCTTTATCTATATTACGTATTTCTTTGATTATCTTTTCTATTTTTTCTATATCTATGCTTTCTCTTGACGAATACCCTTTAGAACGCTGTATATGTATAAGTTTTATTTTTTCTTCTTGTAATGTTTTTTTAATCTTATCAACATCAAAATCGTTATCTTGCAAGTCTATCTCTTTATATTTTACCCCAAACGCTTTTAATGAACTTGCATTTTCTTTTAATCCGATTACTTCATCTAATGTATCATATGGTTTTCCTGATATTGCAAGCATTGTGTCTCCTGGTCTTAAAATTGCAAAAAGTGCAACTGTTATTGCATGTGTTCCTGAAATAAATTGATTTCTAACTAAGCTATCTTCTGCTCCTAAAACTTCAGCAAATATCTTTTCTATAACATCTCTCCCGAACATCATTATATCCATATCCAGTTGTAGAATTAAAATGCATTTCTGATACATTATTTTTATGGAATGCATTCAATACTTTTATACTGTTAAACATTGCATCTTCATCAATTTTTCTTATTTCTTCCTTTATTTCTTCTTCTACTTCATTTGCAAGTTTCAATAACTCTTGTTTCATTTTTTACTTACCTTTCTAAAATATAAAATACTCTTTAAGTATAGCATTTTTTTTACTTTTTGTAAAGTTTATACATATGTTGTTGCTGCTTGCAGTTTTAAGTGCCCCAATGTTAGACAAAAAATCTAGTTAATTTTAAATACAAATATATAAATTTCCGGTCGTTTGGGACGGTTCTGTTTGACAACTTTATATTAATTAAAAAATTTAATATTCTTTAAAAAAAGTTGTCAAACTAGATGAGTCCCCATTGACAACAAACTGAATTAGCATATTAAATAAAAAAGCAAATAGATTTTCAAATTTCTAATTGCTTTTTTTGTTTACATTAATTTTGTATTTTTTATATTTAGAAAATTTATTTTATGCTATAGTTTTTCAATTTCTTCCTTTGCTAACCCTGTCACTTTTACTATGATTTTTATATCCAGTCCTTCTTCTTTCATCTTTTTAGCTATTTCATTATTTCTCTCTGCTCTGCCTTCTACAAGTCCGCTCTAGTCTTCCTTCTTTTTTTCCCGTTGCCATGCCTTCTGCAAAGCCAACTTCGTTGCCTTTTCTATATATCGCTTTTTCATCCATTATGGCTTTTTGTCTTAACTCAGCTATTCTTCTCATTTTTTCATCTTGGCTTATTTGATTTAGCTTTTCTTTTGCTGTTTTTATTTCTTTATTTG
>CALXJN010000102.1 GCA_944388635.1 uncultured Clostridia bacterium | reverse complement strand
TTTATTCTAAATCGTTTTTGACTTTTACTATTTGTTTTTCGTCTGCTTTTTCTGCTGGTTTATAATAACCTTTGCTTTGTGCTATTTTAAATAGTTCATATTGAAAACTTTCTGATGAATTCCTTATTTGCTGAATTGTGTTTCTAAGTTGCATGTTTTCTGCTTCTGATATAACTTGGCTATATGTTGTAAGTTCTGTTTTAACACCTTCTAAGATGTCATTTATCATTGTTTTTTCATCCATTATTTTTTCCTCCCATATATTCTTTTTTATAGTTAGAAAGAGAAACGAGCAGTACTAGGCATTTAAAATCAAAAAGGCGAAGGCATGCTTTTGCACGTTAAAGCTTTTTTGTATTTTAAATAACGACGTAATGCGACGTTTATTTTTTTAACTAGTTGTTTAAGAATGTCATAAGTTTCTGCTTAGTATTAAGTGCATCCTGTGCTGATTTTGTAAATACTTGTTTAATTTGTGGATCAACTGCTTGTTCTGAATAAGTTGTTAATTTTTGATAACTTGTTTCTGTCGAGCCTATTAGATGTCTTAAATTTTGTAATTCAACTTGATTTAAGTCTGCCATATCCTTACCTCCATTCAAATAATCTATCTATATTATTGGGAGTTTTTGGTTTTTTATACACAAAAACACGCAAATATCATAAGGCTTTTAAATTGCAAAGTTAAATTTCAATAAAAAGGAACATGATATATTTAATTTTTAGTAAACCTGCGCAGCGAATAACGGAGCTGAAAGCGACGGCGAATTTTCTTGGCTCTTCGAGCAAAGTGAGTTAGAGCCAAGTTATGCTATGTAGGTGCAGGCTTCATATAATCTTATTTTCAAGCCTGCACCAGCAAGGGTGACGTTAAAATTAAATATATCATGTTCCTTTTAGTGTATATATAATCGCAATTTAAAAGCATTCAAAAAGACTAGGAATCGGAACTTCCTAGTCTTTTTTAGTGCAATATTGATTGACTTACTATTTGCAATTGCTATATACATATTAGCACATTTTTTATTATATGTCAAATGTGTTATTTTATTACTTCAAGTCCTGCGTATTTTGCCATTAGTCGCTTATGTCCTGCTTTGTCGAAGCTTATATCTACTTTATAGTCTTCTCCTTCTTCTTCAACATAGTTTATTGTTCCTTCTCCAAATTTCTTATGATATACTCTTGTTCCTTCTTTGTATTCTGATATATCTACGTCTGCTTTCTTCTTATTTAATCCGTTTAAGAAGCTTTCTGGTGTTTTGAATGAGAAACTACTTGCTGCAACTTTTACTTGAGAAGCGCTTGGCTCAATATTGTATTTTTTTACACTTGAGCTTCCATATTTCCACTCATATGTATTACTATTATCAAATGTTCCTTTTAGATTACTCTCTACTGCAAGCGAACTTTCTTCACTTAGCATATCTTCTGGGACTTCTTTTAAGAATCTTGATATTGCATTATATGATGTTGAGCCAAAGATTGTCCTAGATTTTGCACATGTCATAAATAGATGCTCTTTTGCTCTCGTTATTCCTACATAGCAAAGTCTTCTTTCTTCTTCTATTCCGTTTGGATCGTCTATTGACTTGTTTCCTGGGAATATTCCTTCTTCCATTCCAACTAAAAATACTACTGGAAATTCTAGTCCTTTTGCACTATGTAAAGTCATAAGTGTCACTTGTTCTTCTGGTTCTTCTAATTCGTCTACATCACTTGCAAGAGATATATTCTCTAAAAAGCTTCCTAAGTCGTTTTCTGCTTCTTCTTCAAATTCCATTGTTACTGTCAAAAATTCTTCTAAGTTTTCTATCCTATTTTCCGCTTCTTTTGTATCTTCTGTTTCTAATGCTTTTATATATCCTGTATTTTTTAATAAAGCTTGTGTTAATTCTGATACTGTCATGCTTTCTTGTTTTTCTACTAATTCATCAATTGTTTCTATAAATTCACGTGTGTTGGTATGTACCCTTCCTAAGCCATATTGTGCAGCATTTTTTATTATGTCATACATTGATTTGCCTTCTTTATCTGCTATTTCTGCAATTTGGTCTAAACTTGTTTTTCCAACACCTCTTTTAGGCTCATTGATAATTCTCCTTAAACTTAGGTTATCTTTTGTATTATATACTAGCCTTAAATATGCCATAATGTCTTTAATTTCTTTTCTTTCATAGAACTTTAAGCCTCCTATAATTTTATATGGTATACCTGCTTGTCTAAGTTCTGTTTCTATTACACGTGACTGTGTGTTCATCCTATAAAGTATGGCATAGTCTGAATATTTGTAATATTCTTCTCTTTTTAAGTGTTCTATTTGCTCTACAACATATCTTGCTTCTTCATATTCATTATTTGCAAGATGTGCTGTCACTGCATGTCCCTTTTCATTTTCTGTCCAAAGTTCTTTTTTATATTTGACTTCATTATGTTTTATTACTGCATTTGCAACATTTAATATACTTTTTGTACAACGATAATTTTGTTCTAGTTTTATAATCTTTGTTCCTGGGAAATCTTTTTCAAAGTTTAATATATTTTTAATGTCCGCTCCTCTAAATGAATATATTCCTTGGTCATTATCCCCAACAACTGTTATATTTCCGTTTCTTGCTGATAAAAGTGATATTAGTGTAAATTGTGCTTTATTTGTATCTTGATATTCATCAACTAATACATATTTAAATTTTTCTGAATAATATTCTAGTGCTTCTGGTTCTTGTAATAATATTTTTATTGTATAGTTAATTATATCGTCAAAGTCTAATGCATTGTTTTCTTTTAACTTTCTTTGATATAGCTTGTATACTTCTGCAATTACTTCTTTTCTCATCTCGTTATTTGTTCTTTTTGCATATTCTTCTGGCTCTAACATATCATTTTTTGCATTGCTTATTTCATAGATTAAGCCTCTATCTGTAAACATTTTGTCATCTACTTTTAGTTCTTTCATGCATTCTTTTACAATGCTTTTTTGGTCTGTTGTATCAAAAATTACAAATGATGATGTAAATCCGATTCTATCTATATACTTTCTAAGTATTCTCACACATATTGAGTGGAATGTGCCGAATCCACATATCATTTGCAGCATCTCCTAAAAGTTTACCAACTCTTTCTTTCATTTCGCTTGCTGCTTTATTTGTAAATGTTATTGCAAGTATATTCCATGGTTTTATACCTTTTTCTTGTATGATGTATGCTATTTTATGTGTTAACACTTTTGTTTTCCCTGAGCCTGCTCCTGCAATTACAAGGCATGGTCCGTCTACTGCAAGTACAGCCTCTTTTTGTCTATCATTTAATCCTTCTATTATTTCCATTATTAATTTCATTCCTTTCTCAAAGCACAAATTGAGTTGAAAAAGAATTGTGCTTTCCTTCTATATTATATCTAGTATATCCTTATATTCTTCTGGTCTTTCCTTGCTTATTTTATAGGCAACTTCTATCATCTGTTTTGCTTCTTCTATATTCTCTCTATTTGCGTGAATGTAGGCTAAAGTATCCCCTATATCTACTTTATCTCCTATTTTCTTTTCCAAAACTACTCCGCATGTATAATCTATTTTATCTTCTTTTTTTATTCTGCCGTGCTCCCAAACTTAATGCTGCTCTACCTATTGATTCTGCATTTAGCTTTTCTATATATCCACCTTTGCTTGTTTTTACTGGAATAATATATTTTGCATTTTCAATATGTTTTAAATATTCTACATCTCCATATTGTTTTTTTACAAGTTCTATAAATTTATCATATGCTTTTCCGTTTTTTAGATTTTCTAATATCATTTCTTTATTTTTGTTTACATCACTGCTTATCCCAGCAAGTTTCATTATTTGTGCACCTAATGTTAATACTATTTCCTCTACATCTTTTTCCATTTTTCCATTTAACGCTTCTAGTGCTTCTTTCACTTCTAGTGCATTACCTATATTTTTTCCTATCGGTTGTTCCATATTTGTAATGACACATACTGTTTCTATTTCGGCAAGCTCACCTATTTTGCTCATTACTTTGCTTAATTTTTCTGCTTCTTCTTTTGTTTTCATAAAAGCACCACTTCCGCATGTTACTTCTAGTACAAGCTTATTCGCTCCTGCTGCTATTTTTTTGCTCATTATACTAGATGCAATCAAAGGTATACTTTCAGTGCATGATATAGTATCTCTTAAAGCATATATTTTCTTGTCTGCTGGCGCTAAATTTTCTGTTTGTCCAATTAGGCTTATCCCTATTTCTTTAATATTTTTCTTAAATTCATCTAAACTTAAGTCTGTTCTATATCCTGGTATTGATTCTAATTTATCTATTGTTCCACCTGTAATACCAAGTCCTCTTCCTGACATTTTCGCAACAGGTATTCCAAATGACGCTACGAGTGGCATCAATATTAGTGTTACTTTATCTCCAATTCCACCACTTGAATGCTTATCAATTATTGTTTCTGATATGTCACTTAAATCTAAAGTTTTACCAGAATATGCCATTGCAAGTGTTAAATTTTTTGTTTCTTCTTCATTCATTCCATTTATATATATTGCCATAATTAATGCTGCTGCTTGATAATCTGAGATTTCTCCCTTTGTATAATTAGTTATGAAGTATTCTATTTCTTCTTTAGTTAATTCTTTTTTGTCTCTCTTTTTTGCGATTATGTCTAATATATTCATAAGTATCTTTTCTTCCTTTCGTTCTCAATAACTTTTGATATTATATAATATATTCCTAAAGAATTCTAGCGAACATTTGATATTTTTTGACTTATTTTTTATAGCATGATATAATTAAAATAGATTTGCGATTTGGGACGGTTCTGATTCGCAATTTGTAAAAGAATTCATTTTCTTTGATATTTAAAAGAACATAAAAATTGCGAATCAGAACCGTCCCAAATCGCAAATCTAAAATGACCGGATTTTATAAGGAGGTAAGCATATATGGATAAAGATTTATATGAAATGATGCAAAAAATTTTAGAAATAAAAAAAACTAACTTTACTGAAGATATTAGATATCTTGGAACTATAACTTCTAATGAAAGTACACCTACTGGTTCTGTTCAAGTTACAAGAGATATTTTTATGCTAATTGACCAAATGCCTGACGGAAGTGCAGTTCAAAAATTCTATGACGGTGACGGTAATTTTGTTGCTGGAAGTAGTAATTTAGATAATAAGATTTATCCTTCTGCTACTTTTGCAGAGGAGGATTTAAGCTTTATGGGACAACTTGAAGATTTAAGCAAAACCTCTGGTATATCTTTAAATGAATTTGATAATTATTTAGAAAATATAGCAAAAACATTAGGTGTTTCAAAAGAGGATATTCTATCTATGTCTACAGTTGATTTAAACCAGAAAGTTGCTACAAAAGGTAAAATTCAACTTGGCTTAGATGAGGATGATAAAGAAAATGAGCAGTCTTCTATTAATGCAGATATATTGAATAATATTTCTAAAAAACAAGAAATAGATTTAAATCAAAAAGTAGATGATGACCACACTTTAGCAGAAATTTTAGGAGTTCCTGCTGGTTCTAAATTGATTTCAGTTTATTCTGATAGAATTGAGAACAATCCAAATACAACTAGGTTTTCTCATTTAATTCAAACTCCTGATGGAAAAATTGAACCTGCAAGCATGCTTAAACAAGTAGGTGGAAAAACTTCTGATAAAACAATATATCAGACAAACCGTGACGGTTCTAAGGTTGAAAAATTAAGTGTAGATTCTACATATTCAATTGATTCTCCTATTGTAGATAATGCAATTATTACAGCAAGATTTGATTCTATGGGTTATATTGAAGTTGGTTATGGTCAAACAGATAGAACTTCACATAGAGACGCATTTACTCAAGAGCTTGAAACAGAGCGTACACGTTATACTACAAAAGAAGTTCGTGACGAATTTAGCGAAAATAAAGGTATTGATAATGTACAAGATAAAATGGACGAAATCAAAATGCATGAAGGTCATGACCACAATTTATCACTAGAAGATGCTGACGGAGATTTATCAACAGGTGAAGCTCATGATATTGCAATAGAGAGAATTAAAGCTTCTGATTCTATGATTTCTGAAGTATTTACAGATAATGAAATTTCTGAAAGACTTGAAACTATGATAAAAGAAAATCCAGATAAAGATTTTGAAGAAATTGTTGAACTTACTCAAAAAGATTTATCTGAAGATGCGTCACGTATGCACGTTAGATAAAAATTATTAAAAGGTTGTCAATGGGGACGGTTCTGAATGACAACTGTGTATGCAAATATAATAATTTCCGGTCATTTAGAACCGTCCCCATTGACAACGTCCCAAACAACCGAAAATTTTTATACTCTTACTGCTATAATTCCGATTAAAAACCCAAGTATATTTCCTATTGCTGAAATTCTTCCTTTGTATAAGCTATTTGCTTCCGGAATTAATTCTCCTGTTACTATGTAAAGCATTGCTCCCGCTGCGAATGATAAGCATAGAGATATCACAGTTTGTGATATTCCTCCTGCTATACTTCCAAATAGTGCTCCTATACCTGTTGTAACTCCTGATAATATTACATATAATATTACTTTTCCTTGTTTTATTCCTCCGTTTTTCATTGGCACTGCCATTGATATTCCTTCTGGTATATCATGTATTGCAATTGTTATTGCAAGCGAATAACCGAAGCTTAAGCGATGCTTCAAACCCTGAGCCTATTGCTAACCCTTCTGGGAAATTGTGCAAAGCGAGTCCAATTCCACAGGCAATTCCTGTTTTTAATAAGGTGTTTTTTCCAAAATGTTTATTGCTTAATTTATTTTGCACAACAATATCACACACTACCATTACTGCGATTCCTAAAACTATCCCAGTTATAACATTACTGAACTCAGATATTCCAAGTGCTTCCGGAATTAAATCAAAGCAAATTATCGACATCATAAGACCTGATGCAAATGAAAGAATAAAACTAATAAATTTATTTGATGTATTCTTAAACTTTATTCCTATTATTCCGCCTAAAGTAGTTC
>CALXJN010000101.1 GCA_944388635.1 uncultured Clostridia bacterium | reverse complement strand
CTAATAACTATTGACTCTGCTGTTGACTTAATCATTTGTACTTGCTCAACTAGATTTTCTTTGTTTTGCATTTTCATTCCTCCTAAATATTGACTTTTGATTTTTTATTTGCTATAATCTAGGTAATCACATAAATATCAATTACTATATGCCTTCCTAATCTTTAGGGGGCATATAGTTTTTTATTTTATTAATTTAGTAATCGGAATTTTTAATGTATTACAAATTGCTAAAATAGTATCAATTCTTGGATTTTCTTTTTCATTTCTTTCTATTCTTTCAACAGTTCTTGGACTGACTCCAGAAATTATTGCTAACTTTTTTCTTGATAACTTTTGTTTCATTCTATACTTTTTTATTTCTTGCAAATTTTTGATATTCATATTTTCCCTCTCCTTATAACAAAAAATCACACGAACATTTTGTGTTCATGTGATAATATAACCGAATAATCAAAGTTTTGTGCAATAAGGGGTAGTTATATAAAATGCCGTTATTATACTAGTAAAACTATATGCCTATAAAATAAAAACGGCTTAAAATCGATTCTCATGTGTTGTTTTTATCACATAAATACTAAAATGTTTGTTATCTTTATTTATAACATATTTGTGCAACAAATACAATACTTTTTTATGCAATTTTAAAAATATTTTTATTTTCATTATCAATTGGATTTTCTTTTTTAGAAATTCCAAATTGATTTATAATTTGTTCATAAGTATCACGTACTAAACATATTCTTAAATTTTCTTCTTTACTTTCTGATTCATGCCTTCTTGGATAAATAAATTGATATGTATAACTATAAAATTCTAAACTTCTTAATATTAAATCTATTTGACAATCTAATAATTCTATTTGATTTTTTCTAATATTATTAATATCAAAATCTAATTTCATAATCAATACCTCTCTTCCCTATTAAGCAGCTTTTTCTGAAAAGAACTTATTTAATGGATTTTTTTCTACTGCTTCTTTAACTTCATCATTAATTAAATGTGTATATATTTCTGTTGTGCTTAACTGTGCATGTCCTAAAAATTCTTTTAATATTAGCAGATCTTTTGTTTTACTATATATTAATGTTGCTGCTGTGTGTCTTAATGTATGTGTTGTAAATCCATAATCTTTTAAACCCATCAATTCATAAGCTTTTTCACATATATTTTCAACACCATCAATGCCAATTCTTTTTTTCTGATAAGATAAAAATAAAGCATCATTTAAGCATATAACCTTTTTGTTTTTACTTCTTATATAGATATATTCCTTTAATTTATTTTTTAATATATGGTCGATATAAACCACTCTCTGTTTGTTGTTTTTTCCTTTTATATAAATTATATTTTTCTTTAAATCAACATCTTGTATATTGATATTAATTAATTCTGATAATCTTAATCCAGTATGTAAAAACAAAGTTATTATCATATTATTTCTATACGGAAATTTTGAATTATCTTTTGTAAAAATTGTTTGTATTTTCTTTGCCTGTTCTAAATTTAAATATTTTGGTAACCTGACCACTCGTTCTATATTAGGTATATTTTTTGTTGGATTTTCCATAGAATAAAAAGGTGGATATTGACTGAATAACCATTTATAAAATGTTCTAATTGCAGATAATCTTCTTTGTCTAGTTTGTGCTGTATTGTCTTTATAAAAATTTAGATAAACTAAAAATGCTATGATAGTATGTTCTTTAATATTTGCTAAAATGAAAATGTTAAATTGCTTTATATTTACTGGTATATCAAGATATTTCTTTAAAAAATTAAAATAAATTATTAAGTCTAAATTATAATTTTTAATTGTATTTTTAGAATAATTTTTAATTGCATAAAGATAATTTAAAAAATCTTTTATTATTTTTGGACTTTCATTATAACTAAAATTCATACAATCCCTCCTTCGTATTTACATAATAATTATATCATAATTGACATTTTTTTACAATTGTTGTATAATTAATAGTATAAGAAGGTGATTATTATGAAAAGGATATATATTTTATTTTTTATTTTTATGTTTTTATTTTCTGGTTTTAGTTTTGCGACAAACGAAGAAGAACAGAGAAGGCAAGAAGCTATTAATATAATAGAATCAGTAAATCCTAGTACAAGTGAAAATTCTGTTGAAGATTATGTTTATGTAACAGAAGATGGATCTACATATCATAAATATGGTTGTGATGAAATAAAAACAACTCCTCACAAAATAACATTGTCATCTGCTATTGATAAAGGATATTCTGCTTGTGAATATTGTTATGGAAATAAAACTCATTCTGATTATAAAAATATAACAATTGTTTCATTAGCTGTAATAATTGTTATTTTATTAATTGCATTGATATTTAAAAATAAATATATCTTAATAAAAAAAGACAACTAAAATGTTGTCTTTTTATTTATTTCTTATACATTTCTTGCATGATTTTTATTTCAGTAGCTTTTTCCATTGATTTTTCATGTTCGTAATTGTATATTGCCATCATTTTGTCATCAATGACTGTTTCTTTTGCTTTTAATTCATTTATTAAAGTAACAACATTATTATGAAGCTTGTCTACATGTGTCATTTCTGCTAAGCTAATCTCATAATAAGTATTTGATATAGCTGGATAATCTTGTTTATATTTTATAGCACATTCCATGTATTCTTTTGCAGAGTCTAATTCTTCATCAATTTGTTTTACTATTTTCTTAACCATTTTCATTGTTGTGTCCTCCTAACTATTTAAAATTAAATCATATATTTTATTAATATCATTTTTGTTTATTTTTAATGTTCCTATCATAGGAATATCAATAGGATATTTTTCTTCTCCCATTTTTTCTAACAATTCATCTTTTAATAATTCTATATTAATGTTTCCGTTGTTATCCATTAAATCTAAGGCATGTATTATTTTATTATCCTTGATCATTTTATAAACATTGTCTGCTTTTTTTAATGCGATTCCACTTCCAACTCCTAAAGCTAATTTTTTAAATCCTGTTATTTGTGGTAATATTTCTGTATCAATATAGGTTGTTATACCTGTGATTACTTGATTATATGTAACCATAAAATCATTCCTTTCTTTAAGAAATAACCTACCTATTGTTTAGGTAGGTTTTTCTTTCTTGTTCTACTTTTTTGTTTGGTACTAACACTTACACTATTCAATTCAATAGTTCTTGCGTTGCTTAAACTATTAAGCTGAGGGTGTAGTTGTAGTAGTTGTAGTTGTTGGTGCTGTCCAACTATTGTATTGAGGCATTGGTTGAGGACATACACTTGTAATAGGAACTACTACTTTTGTTAATCCTTGAAGTTGAGCAACTTGACCTTGTAGACAACTTAATGTGCCATTTAATGTAGCATTATATGTAGCTTGTGCTGCAAAGTTTTCTGCGTTTGATTTATCCATAGCAACCATTCTTGTATTTAACCTTTCGAATACATCTGCAATTTTTTGATCTGTATAGATATTAGATTTTAATAGTGCTATTTCACTATCTTTAGCAACTATTTTATTTTCCATATCTAATTCGTAACGAGTAATTGGCATATTATCTGAACAAACATTATTGCAATTTGTTCCTAAAATATTTCCTAATCCTCCGTTAAGAATTCCTAAGCTTAATCCTGCTATTCCTGTTCCTAAAGCAGCTCCTGCTACTCCTTTACTTGCAAATTCAGCCATAATAACAACTCCTTTCTTTAAAAATAAAAAAAGTCTTGAAGATTGTATTTCTTATAGTGGATCTCACTTATACAATTTTTAAACTTCAAAACTCCTTTCTGCCTATAAAAAAAGACAACATATTAAAATGTTGCCTACTTTTGAGAAAGACACAATAGGCGAATGACCTTCTCTATTTTCATTATAATTATTTAAAAAATATTTATCTATAACGGATATTAAAAAAAATGAAAGTTATTCACTTTCATTTAGTCTAATACTATATTCAATAAAATGCGACATGGTTTTTATTTCTTCTGATATTCTTTGTTTATCTTTTCCTATTAATTCTGCTATAACATCATAAGTTTTAAACTCTCTAAATCTATATTTAAAAATATAATATTTTATTCTATCTGTATTGTATAAATCTTTTTCATATTTTTTTAATAATTGATTATCTTGATTAAATTTTACCCAATCAAAGACTTCTTTGTTTAGCAGATTTCCTCCCCATTCTGTTGAGTTTTTAAAAACTTCAAGAATGTTTCCTTTATTTGTTAAAATTGTAGCAGAAAATATAGTACATATTAAATATATTTTAAATCCTAATCTTGATATCAAAAATAAAGATGTATAAAACAATACTGTCCAAATAAAGCATAGTCTATAATCTTTATAATGTATAGGTTGACTAGAGATATTTCTTATTAAATTAAATAACAAAATAATTAATATCATATCTTCTAAATTAGCTTTTAGTAAGCAGCCTATTAAAATACTTACTAAAATCTCAAGAAGATTAAATATTATACTAGGTAAATAATATAGAATCTTTTTCACTGTTATTCTCCTTTTAATGAATCACAAAATCCAAACCAAGAAATAATTGGTGGAAATCCCATAAAAATCACCTCGCTTTAGTTAATATATATAAACAAATTATATTCATAATAAATATAATTATGTTTAGCAGAATTAAGCTAATGTTTCTTAAAGTAATACTTTTTATAGGTCTTTTTTCATTGTCGTTTCTATTCCAATATTTTTTATATCTCTGATATAAGATATAAAATTTATCTTTAAAAATAAATATAGAAAATAATAAAATTCTATTTATTATATATAATATTATATACATTTTTAAACTATTTTCAACAGTATAATAAAAACAAATTAAAAATGATAGTAAAGTTAAATAAAAAGTAAAATATGTAATTACAAATATGTCTATTATTTGAGTTTTTTCTTTGTACAATATTTTTAATATAAAATAAATTATAAAGATAAAAATAACATAAAATAATAATTCATAAGGTATTATCATAATACATAAAATATATGCTAAAGAAATGAATAAAAATAATCTAATTCTTTTTTCGTTTATTTTTTTAGTATATATCATTGCTAATGAAAAGTACAATACCTCAGGAATTAATCCTAAAAATAAACTTAAAATATATATCATTATTTCTCCGTTCTGTTCGTTCAAAATAAATAGATTGGAGAAACACGAACGAACTATGCTTTCAGTAGAGCAATCACTTCTACCTATCTCCTTTTATATTATATCATATTGTTTTTATTTTTCAATAAATAAAGCAGGGAAAATCCCTGCCTATTATTTATAGTTTTGATTAATCATGTAACCTTCTGCACCAGTTACTCTTATCTTAACTTTATCCCATGTATATCCGTTTGCTTGTGCTACTCCTGCTTCCAATACATACAATGTTGTATTTTCTATATATAAATCTATTATATCAGAATCTGTTGTTGGTCTTTCTCTTAAATTTGTATTTCTTGCAAGTGTTTTTAATTCTCCAGTAGCATTGCTTGTACTTGAATTAGAAGAACTGTCAACTTGATAATTACTTGAATTGTAATCACCAACTTTATTAGGAATACCCATGTATGCTGCTGGATCAGAATTATCTGCATATTTATTAGATGAATTTCTTATTTCAAAATGTAAATGCTTTCCTGTGCTATTTCCTGTACTACCCATAACTCCTATTTTCGTCGTACGACTAATTTTTTGTCCTTCTGTACAAGTTACCTTGCTTAAATGACAAAACCAATGATATTTTCCATCAGGAGCTTTTACAGTTATATAATTTCCATAACTATTATCCCAGCCTATTTTTGTTACTGTTCCATCACAAGTTCCATAAATCGTGTCATCACCTACTAGGTCTATTCCTGTATGCCACCCTGCTGCCCAACTTCCTTTTCTTTTGTATTCACATGTTACCTTAAAATTTCCTGTTAATGGTATATTTGTAGCCATAATTATCCCTCACTTTCTTCTTCATTTTCTTCAATATATTCTGAATCTTCTGGTTCTTCTATTGTTGTATTATTATTTGTATTGTTTGAAACTTCTGCTACTGTATCTTCTTTTTTAGTAAAGTAATATGTAATGATAGAAGCAGCAATTGCCATAAATGCTTCTATACTAACTAATTCTCTAAATGTTAATATACAAGTGGTTATTATTACTAGCAAAGATAATATTGTTTTTACTTTAAATAAATCTGCTATGTTCTTTAGTAAAGTTGTAAATGCTTCTGACATTCAATATACCTCCTTTCTATTTTTTTATTTTTACTAACATTTTTTCTAAATTTTCTTCTATGAAGAATTTTAATTTTAATATTTCGTTCCATTCGTTTTGTTTATAATGTACTTTATTTTCTTCTAAATATTGAATTGCCAAAAAGCCGATTGGTTCTTGATTTTTATTATGTATGATTACATCATAAAAACTTTTAATTCCTTGTTCCTTTTTTAAATTATATGTGGAACTCATAGACTCTTTTATTTCTTCTATGTTATTAATTTTAATTTCTTCTTTATTTAGCAATGTTTTTATGAATTGTGGTATGCAGCTAAGTGGGATAGCTTGCAAATACATTTGAAAAGATTTTATCCCACTTTTACATACTTCATAAGTACAACTTGTTTTCAAAGCACTTCTACCATTGGCATAATGTCCACCATTATGAAAATCATACAATTGAACTCTATCAGCATTTAAGATTTCTTTTAAATTTTCCATTCTTGATATTATTTCAAAATCAATATTACATTGATTTTTTATTTTTTTAGGTATTGTAGTTTCTATTTCTTTTTTAGCTTTTTTAATAGCTGTAATTAAAGCTAAAATAGCTGTAATAAAAGCTGTAATACTTATTATAATACTTGTTACTTTTTCCATATTATCCCTCGCCTATTCACTTTGTTTTTTTCTTTTTAATTGATCTTTATATTTTTTCATTAGTTGTGATTTAGCATAGTCTTTACATTTATCTTGTAATTTTTCAGTATATTCTTCTCCGTAAATTCCTTGGTTTTGATACTCTTTAAATTTGTTATATGCTAATTCTTCATATTCTTTTTTCATGTCTGCTGTAAGTTCTAATGTATAATTATTTTTTGATAAACTACTTGTACTTGGATAAAAAACTGTACTTTCTATTTTTTCTTCTGTTCCAGGATATAAAGTATCTTTACCTAAAGCAAGTCTTGCTGTATCTACTTTTTGTTCTTGTAATAATTTTATTTGGTCTGCTTTTTGATCTCCTGAAATGGTTAAGTCTTTCTTTATTTCTTTTATTTGTTTATTTACTTTAGATATTTCACTAATAGCATTTTCTATGTCCTCTAATTGTTGTTCTTCTTCTTTGGTTATTGTACCACCATTCTTCTTTTTTGTTAAGTCAGTTTGCATTGTATATAAGTCATCAACAGAAGCGGAATTACTATTTACATTTACAATAAATCTTTTAGCGACTGCATTATCTTCTGCTCCCATTTCTGGTTGCTCAGAGGTTATTCCTGTTTTTCCTGCAATCCAGTCTATAACATTTGTTACTGATGTTCCTAATCCTGCAAAATATCCAGAAATAAGATTATCAATTTTTGCTGGAGAATAATTAAATATTTTACCTAACCATATAGCAAGTTGTGAATTATAATCATAATATTGTTCTGAATCTGGTAAATCTAAATCATAACTTTTTACAATATCTGTATTGTAATAAAAATCTTTATTAGCCCAGTTTTCTATTATAGGTGCTGCTATATTCGGTATATATCCTCCTGGGTGGTCTGCTGGTGCATTATCCATAATTGCACTTTGCAATAATTCTGCTAATCTTTCTCCTTCTTTACCTTCTTCAATATTTCCTGTAAATAAATCTTGTACATATTCTGTTAAATTAATTATACTTCTTAAAACTCCTTGTGGTTTTTTTATAGTTATTATATTATCGCCCATTTTAAAAACAAAGTTATCATTTTTCTTTTCTTGGTTTAATTCTTCTATCTCTTTATCATCATATCCTACTGCTTTTATTGCCATTGCAATTACTGTTAAAAGTGACATTCTCATTGCAACTTTTTTTGGATTAGATTTTACTTTTTCTGCAAAAGTGTAGACACTTCCAACCCTTGCTGCTGAGAAAGGTATTAATTGATTTATTTCTTTTGTGATTACACCTGTTCTGTTAAAGTCTTGCGTTGCGTCACGAGATTGTAAAGCTGCTTGTATTCTTGCATCTGTTTCTTCTAGTCCTGTTCTTCTATAATAATTTAAGTTTTTTTCAAAAATTCTAAACCTTGTACTTTGTTCAGAAACTTCTGGAATATATGTAAATATGTCTAGTAATCTTTTTAATGGTTTATATTTTTCTTTAATTCCTAAAACATCATTGTTTTTAGTTCCATACACATCTTTCATTAATACCTGTGTTGATTCTCTATATTGAGATAATCTTGTAGAACTTGTTGCTCCTGATTGTTCATATAGTGCATACATTGTATTAATTCTATCTGCATATCCTGGAATTATTTTATTAAAAAATTCTCTTGCCGTTCTATTTTGTGCCGATACAATATCCATTACTCCTAAAACATTGTCTACAACTGGTATAAATCCAGCTTCACTAAATATAGCTGCTTGTGCTGTGTCTGAAATAACATTAGGTATTGCGAATCCAATATTAGCCATTGTTGCTCCATATCGTAAAGGCATATTAAATTTGCCACTTAAATTTAATACATGTCCCATAAATTTTTGATCCATATTCATTATAGAATTAAATAAAGTCTCATCATTAAATTGCAAATAAACTCTTTTACCACTTTCGTCTATAAAACTTGTAATTAAGTTATTTGCATCTATTTTATTGTTTAGTGCAAATAGATCTATTGTTTTTTCAAAGTCTATATTAGTTGTATCTACTCCTTGATTTTTTAACTCAGATTCCCATGTACTTAATTTTGCTGTTCCGACTTTTGTTAATGGTGCTGGAATAACATCATAAATCTTTCCTGTCATTCCTGCTTGTTCTCCTTGTTTGTATAATGCTTTTAATACATTATTGTTTTCTACTTGCTGAATAATGTTTGCAGAGTTTGAAATAATATTTTCCAAAACATCTTTTACATCTAGTTCACTTCCTGTTCTAGCTTTTATTATATCTGTTACTGCTCCTTTTCTTCCAACTCTATTTCTTCCATCAAGGTTTCTTTGCATAGGCACATAAAATACATTACTT
>CALXJN010000100.1 GCA_944388635.1 uncultured Clostridia bacterium | reverse complement strand
TAAAGAATTTTTTAATTATAGATGTAAAAATTATAATCTATTTTGCATAATATATATAAGGTGATATTTATGTGTTTTGATTGTAGTAAAATATATAAAATTATGCTTATTGCCTTAGCTGTATTTTTAGTTGTATTATTTATATTTATTGTTATAAATAATAGTTCATCTGGCGAAAAAAATCCAAATATTCTTGTTGCTATTGCAAGGAATGGAGATAACGCAACTCTTGGAACTACGACTATTAAGTTTAGTCAAAATGATATAATAGTTGGTACTGCTCTTTCTCATGAGGCTGGTTCTGATACAATAAATATAAATGAAAGTGGAATTTATCAAATTTCTTATCAACTATATGGTGTTCAAGATACGACTGGTTCTTTTAATTTTAATGCTGTTCTTTTAGTAAACGATAATGCTCTAACTGATACTTTTAATGAATCTCCCGTAATTCGAAATAGCACAAGTAATAGAATGACATTAACTAGCACTGTTATTTTAAGGCTTCAAGCAGGCGATACTTTAAAATTACAAGGTGTTTCTATTGAAGATATTAGATATGATAATGCTAGAATTGATATAGAAAAAATAGGATAATAATATTTTTTAAGCAAAAAAAGGCATCCTTCTTGAACTATACTTTAGTTCGTAAGGATGCTTTTTATTTTATACTTATGCGTTTTCTTCAACTTTTACAGCTGGTTTTCCATTATAGTATCCACAGTTTGAACAAGCTCTATGTGGTAATACTGGTTCATGACAATGTGAGCAAGTCGCAATACTTGGTTTTTCAACTTTCCATGTAGATCTTCTTAATCCTGTTCTTGCTTTTGACCATCTTCTTTTTGGTTGTGCCATTTAAATTACCTCCTTTTTATTACGACTATCTATATGTTTTTAATAATTTCCAGTCATATTTTAGTATTATACTAAAAAAATGTTCATTTGTCAATACTTTAATTTGATTTCAGCTTAAATTTCTAATATTCCACCTATTACTTTGCTGTGTTCACGGTTTGGTAATATTTTAGAACCACCAGCGATAACAATTCTATCTCCTTTTTCTAGATATCCGTCTTTTTCAAGTTTTTCAATTCCCTTATCTAGTAAGTCTTCGATTGTTTTTTGTTCTGGAAGTAATATTGGGAATACATTCCATATTAATGATAATTGGTTATATGTCTTTTCGTTTGATGTTACTGCAAATACTGGGCATTTAATTCCAAGTCCTGATAAATATCTTGCTGTATTTCCTGTATTTGTGTAAGCTACTACTGCTTTTGCATTAATCTTTTTAGCCATTCTGCATACTGTATAATTTATATTATACTCTAAATCGTCTGTTTCTAGTTTTTGATATTTGTTATTAAATCTTTCCCAATAGCTTATTTGTCCTTCTATTTCTTCTGCGATGTTTACCATTGTTTCAACACATTCTACTGGATATTCTCCTGTTGCACATTCTCCTGAAAGCATTATTGCACCTGTTCTATCATATATTGCATTTGCAACGTCGCTAACTTCTGCTCTTGTTGGTCTTGGGCTATGTGTCATAGATTCAAGCATTTGTGTTGCTGTAATAACTGCTTTACCTTTTCTGTTGCAAAGTTTTATTATTTCTTTTTGAGCAACTGGTACATTTTGATATGGTATTTCAACACCCATATCTCCTCTTGCTACCATTATTCCTGCACAGTTATCTATTATTTCTTCAAGGTTGTCTAAACCTTCTTGGTTTTCTATTTTACAAATAATTTTGATGTCTTTTCCACCATTTTCATCTAGTACTTTTCTAACTGCTAATACATCTTCTTTATTTCTGATAAATGATGCTGCAATATAGTCAAATCCTACTCTAGCACCATCTTTTAAGTCTTGGATATCTTTTTCTTTTAGTGCTGGTAAATTAATGTGTACTCCTGGAACATTGACACTCTTTCTGTTTCCAACTTTTCCACCATTATCTACTTCACATATTATATCTTTTCCTCTTATCTCTTTAACTTTTAATTCTATTAATCCATCATCTACTAAGATAAGTGTTCCTACTTTTACATCCTTGTATAAATCTTTATAAGATATAGTTACTTTTGTTTCGTCACCTACTATCTCATCATTTACAAGTGTAAATGTATCACCTTTCTTTAGTGTTATTGGAGCTTCTTTAAACATTCCAATTCTAATTTCTGGACCTTGCGTGTCTAATAATAAAGCTACTGGTTTATTTACTTTTTTTCTAGCTTCGAAAAATTTCATAACCTTGCTTTCTTGTTCTGGATAGCTACCATGTGAGAAGTTTATTCTTACTACGTCCATACCAGCATTCATCAATTCAACTAGTTTGTCCTCACTAGCTGGTCCAATTGTACATACAATTTTTGTTTTTCTTAAATAATTGTTGTTCATATTTTTCCTTCCCTTCTCTTTCTTTTTTTCTTTACTTGTATAGTATACCACATTTTTTTTATTTTGTACACTTTTTTCTTAATTTACTTGTCATTTTCTTTGTTTTAGCATATAATGTTAATATTAATGGAAAAATATAATTATATTTTCTAGTTTAAAATGATTTTCGGAGGTACATATGAAAACTCCATTATTTTTAGGCTGTGCAACAGCTATTTCAACACCATTTTCTGATAAAGGTGTAAATTTTGAAGAGTTTAAGAAACTCATTGAATTCCAAATTAGTGAAGGAATTGATGCAATTGTCGTTTGTGGAACCACTGGCGAATCTGCCACAATGTCTTTGGAGGAGAAAAAAGAAGTTATTAAATTTGCAGTATCTACTGCAAAAAAACGTGTTCCAATTATTGCTGGAACTGGTTCAAACAATACTCTTTCTGCAATAGAAATGTCAAAATACGCAGAAAGTGTTGGCGTAGACGGTCTCTTAGTCGTTACTCCTTATTACAATAAAGCAACTCAGGAAGGACTTATCAAGCATTATGAAGCTATTGCTCAAAGTGTTAGTCTTCCTATAATTGTTTATAGCGTTCAATCGAGAACTGGCGTAAATATTCTCCCAGAAACTTGTTTAGAGCTTTCAAAGATTCCAAATATTGTTGCAATAAAAGAAGCAAGTGGAAATTTATCACAAGTTGCAAGTATTGCAAATCTTTGCCGTGATAATTTAGTTATATACAGTGGCAATGATGACCAAATTCTTCCAGTGCTTTCTCTTGGCGGATGCGGTGTAATTTCGGTTTTATCTAATATTGCACCAAAACAAACTTCAAAAATGGTTCATGATTTTTTAGAGCGGAAATATAAAAGAAGCAAGAAAAGCACAATTAGATGCTATTCCGCTTATTAATACTCTATTTTGCGAAGTAAATCCAATTCCTGTTAAAGAGGCTTTAAATATACTTGGGTATGATTTTGGAATTCCGAGACTTCCTTTAACAAAAATGACTGATAAAAATAGAGAAGTACTTATTAAAGCTATGAAAGATTTTAAATTAATTTAAGCAAAAAGCGCAGTTCATTTAAACTGAACTGCGTTTTAATATTTCTGCAATATTAAGTTTCAAAATTTTAATGCAAATTATATAATATATTAATGCAATAATACTTATCATGATTATAGCAAATAAAACTACTGTAAGGATTGGCATTTGACTTATAAATTCGTTTAATGTTATATTTCCACTTGACGTTGTAAGTAGAATAAATAAAATATTAAATGGTATACTAATTAATATTGGTCTAATACCTATTATTGTTCCTTCTAATAATAATATTTTTGCAATTCCTTTTGGAGTTATCCCCACTGATAAATATTCTGCAAATTCATATTTTCTCTCTTGCATATATCCAAATACATTTGCAAAAACATTTGATATTCCAATGCATGCTATAATAATACAAATTAAAGTAATTATCTTTTTGTAACCTTCATAAATTTGTTTATTTGAATTATAGCTATCAATTCTGTTCTCTATTGTGTAATTATATTTGCTATCTAAGCTATTATCTATTTCATTTGCAATTTTATAGATATCTTCATTTTGATTTACTTTTACATTAAGATATGATGTATTAATTATATTATTTGTATTTCTATATACCTCTTCTGACATTATGATTAATAAACTATTTCTATCAAAATCTTCTCGTATCTCTGGTATATTCTGTGAATATCCTATTATTTCTATTTTCATTTTTTCTTGGGCTTCATCATTTTTTATTAAATCCAAAGTCAAATTATTTTCTTCTTTAATGAATGGTACATATTTGCTATCATCATTACCTCTATAAAGAACATCTCCTATTTTGTTTACTATTATTCCTGTTGGAATTTCATTGTTTTTATTTATAATATTGTTTTCTTTACAATAGTTTTCAAAACTTATGTTATCTAATATGACTATTGGTACATCAATATTATACTCTTCTTTATTATCTATTCTATTTAACTCATTA
>CALXJN010000099.1 GCA_944388635.1 uncultured Clostridia bacterium | reverse complement strand
TAAGTTGTTCCTAATAAATTGTTTATAATATATAAATTATCTCCATTATTATCATCACTAATTATATCTGGTTCTCTATTTGATTCTGTTCCTACTCCATATCCATCTTTTTCTTTTGCACTTGTAGATGTAAAGTCATAAAGTTTTCCTTCATAATTTATATTTCCATTTTCATTATTTGCTTCTTTTGCTATATCATTTATATCATCTACTGGAATCCAAACAAATTGATTTCCTTCTTCATCTTGTATTACCAATCCTTCTTGTATTGTATTCATTCCCAAAGTTTCACTTACTTGAAATCCTGCTGGAATTGTTGCTATATCACCATTTTTGTCTTTAAATTCTCCATTTTTATCATATGTCATTGACCATTTTTCTTCGTTTACAATGTATATTACTGAATTATCAGTATTATTTTTATAATATCCATTAAATAAATTTACACTTTCTATAAAATTCGCTTTCTCAGTTTCTTCTATTTGGACATCAGCTGGAATTTCTGTTATATCTTCATTTGTTATAACCCAATTATATATTTTTGTTGCATCACTTGTATTTCTTATTGTCAGATCTTCTTTACTTGTTCCTGAATTATATATATATCCATCTGGTATTTTTATACCATCAAAATATCTTAGATTAACTGCTACTGTATCTATATCTTCTGAAGTATAATCTGTGTAAAACCATTCTCCATCAACTTGAATACCTTCTACATAAAAAATATTTTGACTTGTCTCATTTATTATATATATATCCTCATATTGGCTTGCTTCACTTTCTGTTGTTGTACTTGTTATGTTTTTATAATCCTCTCCATAGTTTAATGTTAAATTTTCTAACAATGATAATTCAATTATATAAAAATCTCCTGTATCTATGTTTGGACTTATTACTCCTGTCGTCATTATTTTTCCAATATTGTCTGTATTTGTATATTTTATTCTTGCTGGTATTTGTCCATATTCTGAATAATAATTATTTATTTTATCTCTTAAATTCTGTATATCACTTTGCATTGATTGTAATTTTGTAACTTTTAAACTGTCTCTTGCATCATATATTAATACTCCTGTCAATATTAATATTACAATAACAATAATTGTTACAGAAATCATTGTAATACCTTTATTTTGACTCATAATATTTTTCATCATTAGCGTCTCTCCTTATCTTTTTCTTTAGTATAGTTTACTATTTATTTTAATTATTTTCAATACTTTTTTCTAGTAATTTATAAATTTCAAGTTTTCTTTTATATTTAATATCTTCTGATATATACATAATCCATAATGCTATAACTATTAAGAATATTGCTATATTTTCAAGTATATATATTAAAATGCTAGACACAAATGTTACAAGTATTAAAGTAACAAATGATATATTATTTATATACTTTTCTGATTTTCTTCTTCCGCATGTTATATGTAAAATACTTTTTAATATTCGTCCGCCATCTAATGGATAAATAGGTATTAAATTAAATACAATAATTAATATGTTTGAATAAACTATCATAAGTTTTATAAAAGTTTCTATTTGTAAATTTAGTGATATTATGATTATTAGTAGGTTAGTTAGTGGTCCTGCTAATGCAACTAATATCTTTTTCACTTCTAATTTATTTGCTTTTCCTATTTTTATATTATAATCTTTTGGAAATAGTTTAAATGAAACGCTTACTCCATATGGCTTTATCTCTAATTTTTCTGGTCTCATACCACACAATATTCCGGCAAGTAAATGTCCTAATTCATGTATGAATGCAAATATCATTATTAGTGCATATATATGTATTTGCTTTGTGAAGTAAAATATTATTAGAAACAAGAAAATTTTTAAATCTATTCTAAACCTCATACCCTCAACCCTTTTCTATATTTTTTAATTTTCACAATATTTTGATTTTCCTTATAATTCAAGGATTGATTGAGGATTAACTGTTCTTTCAGAATATCTAATTTCAAAGTGTAGATGAGGACCTGTTGAATTACCAGTAGAACCTACTTCCGCAATTTCTTGACCTTGTACTACTTTATCTCCTTGATTCACATATAATTGATTACAATGGGCATATATTATACTCACTTCACCTATTTGTACTTTTATGTGTTTTCCATAATCTCCTTCTTCAGAAACTAGAACAACTTCTCCCTCTGTTGCTGATTTTATTTTAGTTCCTAATGGTGCTGCTATATCTGTTCCTGTATGGTCTTTTGGTACACTTCCCGTTGCTGTTTCTCTTCTTCCATATGTTGAACTTATAGTTCCTTCTACCGGTTTTATAAATGTTGTTGTATTTTTGACATTTTGTATATCTTGCTCTGCTTGTGATAATTCTGTTTCTTGGCTTTGTTCTTGCTCGTTTGCTCCTCCTTGTATTGTTTCATCTTGCATTGTTTCTTCACTAGCTGCTCCTCCTATTGCATTTTGCTCATTTGTAGTTATTGATTGATACCAACTTTGAATTTGCTTTTTGGCATTTTCATATAATTTTCCAAAATTTGTATCATATGATAATATTTCATTTGCCTTTTTTATAAAGTCTTCTGAAAATACATATTTATTATTATATATTGCATAAACTACTAAATATATAGATATACATACTAATATTTGTACTATCATTTTTTTTAATAATTTTATATCTTTTTTTTGTGTATTATTTACACTTACTTTTGTTATTGGACGAGTTTCTCCTTGTCTTCTTTTTTCATATATTTCTTCGGCTCGTCTTATTCTTTCTTCTACACTCATTACTCTTTCCATACAAAAACACCTCTTCCTTTGTTTTTCTTTTAAACTATATGAAAGGAAAAGGTATTTTATGATTTTATTTAATTTTAATTTGTTATTTTACTATTAATAATAATGTCTGTAAAAGCATTATTATACTTGATATATATGCATAGTTTTTTAATCTACGTACTTTTTTTGTTTGTTCTATTTTATTTTTTTGAGTCTTTTGTTTGTTTTCTTCTATTTTTGTAATATATGATGATATTATCATCTCTGCTTCTTTTACTACAAATTCTTTTTTGTTTTCATTTGTTTTTATTTGCTCTTCTTCGCTTCTTTTTTCTTTATCTATCTTTTCTAATTTTTTCACTTTTTTATTTGATTTTAATATTACTATTGCTTCTTCTATTAAATTTGATGGTAAATTCTTTAATACTATCATATTTTTTAACTTACTTTCTTCCATTGTATCCTCCTCATTATTTTTCTTTTTAATAGCTTTTCCATTTTTTTGAAGATTATACAATTTTCTTCTCTTAAATATCGACAATCTATCCTCTATCATGTATAATAGTATAAATTATTTTTTTAATGTATGATGATATTATCATCTCTGCTTCTTTTACTACAAATTCTCTTTTATTTTTATTTGTATTTC
>CALXJN010000098.1 GCA_944388635.1 uncultured Clostridia bacterium | reverse complement strand
TTAATCTATATTTTAAGCTAGATTAAAACTTATTTTTACTTTTTTCAATTATTTTTATTCTTTTTTGACATTACAATAATACATGCAAAAATTATTACCCCTAAGCTAGTTAATATTATTCCTAATTTTAGTCCTGGTAGTGTATATTCTAAAGTTATTTCATGCTCTCCCTTTTCTACTTCTACTAACATAAGTGCACCTAAAGTTTCTTTTATTTGAGCTTCTTTTCCGTCGACTTTTATTTTCCAACCTTTATCATTTGGAATTGTAAATAATATAGTTTTATCACTATCACAATTAATTTTACCTATATATTTTTCATTGTTTATTCTTTCTAAATCAACTTGTGTTTGATTTAAAACTTCATAGTGTTTTTGTAGTATTTCTTCATTTTCATAATATAAATATATTTCGTTTATTTGCATTTTTTTTGTAGGTACTATCTCAACTTTTATAGTTTCTCCTATTTCTCTAGGACCTATACTAATCATTCCATTATTAAGAAATGTTGCATAAATCCATATCTCTTCTCCGTTTATATTAACTTTAAAGCCGTTTTGTGCATTAGCTAATAAATATAGATATATATTTCCAGTATTTTGAACTTTAAATTCATATACAACCTTGCCGCCTTCTTCTAGTTTTTGATTCGTATTTTCTATTTCTCCAACGTGTTTTATATATACATCTTCATCAATTCCAGTTGCACTTTTTAAAATTTCATTTTGAAGCTCAAATGTATTTTTATTATCCATATTTACATTAAAAATTTCTTTATTTACAGCATAACCTAAAGATAAAGTATATGGATTTTCATATATTTTTACATTGTTTTCTATATATATTTCTTCATATGCTGTTTTGTAATTTTTATAAGTTTTTCTACCTGGAGGCACTATAACATATTTTATTCCAAGCAACATATCTGCTGTTTTTGTATTATCTCCATCACATTTAATATTAACATGATATTTTGTATATCCAAGTTTTTCTAAAAATAAATGTGATTTTTCTGAATATGTTGAACCAAAATATGTAATTCCATTATATCCAAAGTTTAATGCATCGTTTTCTGTAATTTTTCCTTTGCTATCTATCCTATATAAACCTTTATCATACTCTTTTAAATTATTATTTATTCTTGCATATACATTATTTAAAACTGCATATGCATTTTGATCTACAGATTCGTTTTCTTTTCTTATGGTATCTAAAGAATATGTTGCATTATATACTAAATTTGCTGTGGTCAATAGAAAAATTATAATTATTATAGTTTTTGTATAATATTTACTCAAAAATAATTTTATCTTTTTCCCATTGTCTTTAAATTTTATTTTTGTTAAAGCAAGTAATATAATAAATAATATTCCTAATAATATATCTAGTTTTATAGCATTTTCATTCTCGAAGCCAGTTTCTAAATTAAGTGCAAATACTGCTAAACCTATAAAAATTATAGCTATGATAAACCATTTCCATATTTTCATTCCCTTTTGTGCATTTACAAAACTTTTTTTAGCAAGAATTATATATATAAATGTAAAGCAAAAAGCGTATCTATATATATACCATGCTGGGATGTTTCCCATGCTCCATAATATATTTGCACCTTCTATATAAAAACTTATAATAAATATTGCAATAAATAATAATGAAAAAATTTTTTCTTTTATTTTTATTTTTCCATTAATAAAATATGCAAGTACTAATATATTTGCAAGTATTCCGCAAAATATTGGTGGCATACTATTATTTTGTATTTCTTCAAAATTAAATGAATTTGTAAAAAATTTGCTTATTAATTTTTCTAGCTCGAAGTTTTTATCAAAATTCATACTTGAAAAAGAAAAATCCGCTCGTCCACTTTGAAGTCCTATAAATACTGGCACTAATATAATTGCTGTAATTAATGCCGCGCATATTGATGCTATAATAAATATTCCTGTTTTTTTAAGTATTAATTTTTTATTTTTTAAATTTCCTATTAAAGTTTTATATATATAATACAATAGAGAAAAAATGCATACCATAAAACCAATATAATAATTTGTAATTAAAGTTAATGTAAGTGCTACAATATATAAAATACATTTTTTCTTTTTAATTAAATCATCAATTCCAGATACTACAAGTGGTAATAAAATTACCGCATCTAGCCACATGATATTAAATCCATAAGCTATAACATATCCTGAAAGAGCATACATTATTGAAAAAATTAAATTTGAGAACCTTGCTTTTCTTCGTCTATTTAAGTAATACATGAAAGTCAAGCTACAGCTTGCTAGCTTTAATATTAAAATTATATCAAATACAAATGTCATATTTCCCTTTTGAAAAAATAATGTTAGAAAATTATACGGACTAATTATGTAATATGCAAAAAGTCCATACATTTCTCCTCCTATTGATTTACTTAAGGAATATATGATGCTTTCCCCTTCTGTAAAAATATTCTTAAAATATTGTAAAAAGTTCACATATTGGCTAAATGCATCCGCTGGGAGATATGTGTTTTCTCCAAATGGATACACTTTCATATATATAAATATTCCAATTAATAAAAAAAGTGGCAATAAAAAAGCTAGTAAATATAATACTACCTTTTTTATCTTTTCATCATCTATTTCAATTTTTAATGTTTCCTGTGGTTTTTTCATAAATTTATCCCTTATTTATTAATTTTTCTATTTCGTTATAAATTCTGTCTTCAATATTATCTATTGCAATTTTCTTAGCGTTTTCTCCCATTCTTTCTAAAGTATCTTTATCTAACATATTTTCTATCGCTTTATTTAAATCTTCTGCATTTAAACTATCATTTCCTATAATTTTGGCAGCTCCTACTTTCTCTAAAACTTCTGCATTATATTGCTGATGATTATGAGATACATTAGGAAGTGGTATAAATATTGCTGGTTTTCCAAGCTTTGTTATTTCTGTAATAGTTGTTGCTCCGCTTCTGCAAACTAAAATATCTACTGCATTCATTACTTCTGCCATTTCATATATATACGGAACTACCTTTATTCCTTCTAATTTATCAATGTCTAAATTTTTTCCTTTTAGTTCTTCTTTTACCGCATCATATTGTTTAGCTCCACTTGCAAGAAGTATTTGATACTTTTTGTTTAACTTCTTATATGCCAAATCTACTATTGTTTCATTTATTTTTTTTGCCCCTTGGCTTCCTCCAAATGCAAGTACTACTGGCTTTGCAGGGTTTAAAGAATATTTTTCTATTTCTTTTATCTTTTCATCTTTACTTAAGTTTAGATTTATATTTCTTGTTGGTGTTCCTGTTAGTACTACTTTTTTAGCTTTTGGAATTCTTGAAATAGCATCTTCAAAACTTACCATTATTACATCTGTTTTTTTAGCAAGCATTTTTACTGCTTTACCTGGAAATGCATTACTCTCATGTAATAGTGTTGGTATCTTTAATTTATGTGCCTCTAGGATTACAGCTCCACAAATATATCCTCCTGTTCCTATTACAACATCTGGTTTAAATTCTTTTATTATTTTTTTTGCTTGTGATAATCCCTTTATTGTTTTTATCATTTTCTTTAGATTATCTATGCTTATTTTAAAACTTAATCCATAGGCATCTATTGTTTTTAAAGCATAACCTGCTCTTGGAACTAAGTCTTGTTCTAACCCTCTTTCTGTCCCTATAAATAAGATTTCTGCATCTTTATTTTCCTTTTTTATTTTATTTGCGATTGCAAGTCCGTGGATTAATATGTCCTGCCGTACCTGCTGCTGCAATTATTACTTTCATTTATTTTCCTTCCTTTTTAACTTATCATATTTTCTTTGTCTGCCTTGAAATATTTAAAAGCACTCCGCACTGAACAAAGAAGTATTAGTAGTGATGTACCTCCATAACTAAAGAATGGTAGTTGCATTCCTGTATTTGGCATTGAAGATGTAACAACTGCGATATTTATCATTGCTTGTAATCCTATTATTGCCGTTATTCCTACTGCAAGTAAACTTCCAAACATATCTGGTGCTTTCATTGCAATTATTGTTCCTCTCCATACGAATATTGCAAATAATGCAATTACAACTAAGCAACCAACAAAGCCAAGTTCTTCTGCAATTACCGCAAATATGAAATCATTTTGTGGTTCTGGTATGTATAAATATTTTTGTGTACTATTTCCAAGTCCTACACCGAATAAGCCTCCAGAACCTATTGCATAAAGACTTTGTATTATTTGCCAACCTGTATCAGTTGGATCTGCCCATGGGTTTAAAAAGGCTGTTAGTCTTTCTAATCTATATGCACCTTTGTCAAAATATTTAGCAAGTATATATAAGACTCCTCCTCCTCCGAACTGCTCCTAGTGTTCCAAATGTTAAGAAATATCTTAATTTACTTCCTGCCATTAACATCATTATTGCAACTATAAATATTATTAATATAGATGCACTAAGGTGTGATTGTACAAATATCAATATAAAAAGTATTGGGACTAAAAATAATATTGGTTTAAAAAAACCTCCCCAAAGTTTTCCAAGTTCGTCTCTATGCTTTGTTAAATATGCTGCATAAAATACAACTATTCCGATTTTTGCAACTTCTGACGGTTGAAATGTCGTAAATTTAAGGTCTATCCACCTTACAGCCCCTCCTGCCTCTACTCCTAAATTTGGAATAAGCACAGCAGCAAGTATCAAAAGTGATGCAACATATGCGACTTTATCTAAATTTTTATATATTTTATAATCTATCCTTGATATTATGAACATAAGTATTAGTCCAACTATTGCACTAAATCCTTGTGTTTTAACATATGTATAACTTGTTCCTGTTTCTGAAAGTGCAGAGGGAGAACTTGCAGAAAGAACCATTACTATCCCAAGTGATAGCATTACAAGTACTGTTATGACCAATATAAAATCAACTGGTTTTTCTTTTGTTCTAAGCTTGGCGCTTTTAGTTTTCGTCAACCCTTTCCCTCCTTTGTTTTATCTATAATTCTATACAAGAAGAATAGCTATTACACAGAATATTAACGTAATAACACAAAATACTGAAACGATTTTTCCTTCTTTCCAGCCTGATAACTCGAAATGATGATGAAGTGGTGTCATCTTAAATATTCTGTTTCCTGTCCTTTTAAAGTACATTACTTGCAAAATTACTGATATTGTTTCAAGAACAGGTATGATTGCAACAATTAGTAATATTAATGGCATTTTTAAATATATTGCCATTATAACGATTGCTCCTCCAAGTAAAAGTGAGCCTGTATCTCCCATAAATATTTTCGCTGGATGTAAATTAAATATTAAAAATCCGAGACATGCTCCGCAAAGTGTAAGCCCTATCAAAGCAATTTCGTATACGCCTCTATTTATTGCAATTATTGATAATGCTGCAATAATTATCATTGAAACACTACTAGCTAATCCGTCAATTCCGTCTGTCAAGTTCACAGCATTTGTTGCAGCAAGCATTACAAATATGATAAATGGAAGATATATTAAAAGTGGTAATTTTATTTCTATATTAAGTCCTGGTATTATTGTTTCTGTTCCTATTCCTATTTTTATTATATATAATGCAAATATTACTGATATTGCTAAAAGTCCGTAGCATTTTATATGCTGGTTTAAGTCCTTTTGTATCTCTTAATACTAATTTTTTGAAATCATCTACAAAGCCTACTATTCCAAAGCCTATTATTATAAGTGTAAGTGGTAATATTGCTTTATTTGAACTATATAATATTGCTGTTAATATAATCAATGTTATTGCAATAATTATTCCACCCATTGTAGGTGTACCTTGTTTAATAAGGTGTGATCTTGGTCCATATTCTCTTTCAATTTGACCTATTTTTAGTTTTTTTAGTATTGGCAATATAATTAGTGCTACTATAATTGAAACCATGAAACTTGTCAGTACTACTTTTATCTGCGAATCCATATACTATTTCCCCATTTCCTCAATTATTTCTCTTACGATTTTTCTTTCATCGAAAGGATATGTTTTGTGGTTGATTTCTTGATATGGTTCGTGTCCCTTTCCTGCAAGCACAATTATGTCTCTTTTATTAGCCATTGAAATTGCTTTCCTAATGGCTTCTTTTCTATCTACTATACATTCATATTTTCCATTAGTCTTTTTTATGCCTTCTTCTATTTGTTCTACAATTTTCTCTGGATTTTCTGTTCTTGGGTTATCAGAAGTGATTATTGTGTAGTCTGCGATTCTTCCTGATATTTCTCCCATAATTGGTCTCTTACCTGAATCTCTATCTCCTCCACAACCAAATACACTTATTACTTTTCCTAATGTATATTCTTTTACTGCTGATAAAATATTTTCTAAGCTTTCTGGAGAATGAGCATAATCTATCATAATATTTAAATCTTTTTTATTATCTACCATTTCAGATCTACCTGGTACTCTCACTTCTTCTAATGCTTCTTTAATTACTTCTGGTTCTACATTTAGTTTTTGAGCAACACTTATTGCTGCTAATGAATTATATACACTAAATCTTCCTGGTATTCCTACTTTTACTCTTTCATTTTTTTGTCCTAATTTTACTCTAAAATCTGCATATGAATTTGTTATTGTAATATCTTTTGCAAGTAAATCTGCTCCGTTATCTATTCCATATGTTTTTGTATCACACTTATGCATTCTAACTAGTTTTCCGCCATTTATATCATCTGTATTTACAAAACCAATTTTACACATGTCAAATAGTTTTGTCTTTGATAGAAAATAATCTTCCATATCTGGATGCTCTTTTGGGCTTATATGGTCTTCTGATAAATTAGTAAATACACCTATATCAAAATCACATCCATATACTCTATCATACTTTAAACTTTGTGATGATACTTCCATAACAACTACTTCTACGTTTTGTTTTACCATTTCTGCAAATACTTTTTGAAGTTCAATACTTTCTGGTGTTGTTCTTGCTGAATCATTAAGTTTCTTGCCATTTATATATATTGCTATAGTTCCAATTAGCCCCACTTTTCTACCTTGTTTTTCTAACATATGCTTTATCATAAATGTTGTGGTTGTTTTTCCTTTTGTTCCTGTAACTCCAACTAAAGTAAATTTTCTTGAAGGATTATCATAAAAATTGCAACTGCAAATTGCTAAAGCTTTTCTTGTATCTGGAACCATGAGAATGGTTATTCCTTCTATATTTAATAATTCTTTTATATCTTCTCCTTCCTCTACCATTATAACTTTTGCGCCCTTTTCTATTGCATCTTTTATGTACTTATGTCCGTCTGTTTCAAAACCTTTTACAGCAATAAACATGGAATTTTTTTGAACTTTTCTAGAATCATTTGTTATATCGTCTAAATCAATGTCTAGATTTCCTTTTGCTTTAATTCCGTCTATCCCCTGTAAAATTTTCTTTAACTCCATAAAGATAACCTCCTATTTTATTTTTATGTCATTATCTTAAATTTTATTTATAATTTTACAAGGAACATTATATAATTAAATTTCTTTTTTGTACAGTTATTTATAAGAAAATTTACAAAATAATTGTAAAAAAATAATTATAAATATAATTATTACCCCAGAAGTTGCCAAATCAAAATTAGAAAATAGCTACAAACTGGTATATTAAATCATAAAAAAGCA
>CALXJN010000097.1 GCA_944388635.1 uncultured Clostridia bacterium | reverse complement strand
AATGTGGTGATTAAAATATGGTAAGGCAGATATTACATATAGATGTTAATAATGCTTTCCTTAGTTGGACAGCTATAGAAATGCTAAAGGCAGGAGAAACTTTAGACATAAGAACAATACCTGCGATAATACGGAGGAGATGAAACAAGAAGAGCTGGGATTGTTCTAGCTAAAAGTATGCTCGCTAAAAAATGCGGAGTAAGAACAGGAGAAACTATATATTCAGCTAAAAAGAAATGCCCAGGGCTTAAAGTATATCCACGGATGTGAATATAGAATTTATAGAGAATATTCTAATAAATTATATAATATGCTTTTAGAATATACAGATAAAATAGAAAGATTTAGCATTGATGAATGTTTTTTAGATATGACAGAATATTTGATGAATGATACACTTCTAAACAAGGCATATGAAATAAATAAAAGAGTTAGAGATACATTCGGATTTACTGTAAATGTAGGAGTGGCACACAACAAATTACTTGCCAAAATGGCATCGGATTTTACAAAACCAGATAGAGTACACACATTGTTTGAAAATGAAATAGAAAAAAAGATGTGGTGCCTTCCTGTGTCAGAATTATTTATGCTTGGAAGGAAATCTGTACCAAAATTAGAACACATGGGGATAAAAACTATAGGAGATTTAGCAAAATATGATAAAGAAAAGTTAATAAGAACTTTTGGCAAACACGGAAATCTAATGTGGGAGTATGCTAACCGGAATAGATAATTCTGAAGTTGTTTATAAAAAAGAAAGGCCAAAAAGTATTGGCAATTCAGTTACATTACCAAATGATGTAAGAAGCAAAGAAAAGCTAGAAGAAGTATTGTTTGCTTTAACAGAACAAGTAACATATAGACTTAGAAAGGAAAAACTTCTTGCAACAGTTGTAAATGTACAGCTTAGGACTAAAGACTTTGTAGATTTTTCGCATCAAAAAAAATTAGAAACACCAATATCTAATACAAAAGAAATTTTTGCAGCTGCAAAAATACTGTTAAACGAAATGTTTAAAACAGGCATGGCAATACGTTTAGTTGGAGTTAGGGCAGACAATTTAGTAGAAAAAAACGAACTACAATTATCATTATTTAATAATAATGATAATGAAAAACAAGATAAAATAGATAATGCGGTAGATAAACTAAAAGAAAAATACGGATATGATTTTATAACAAGAGCAAGCAATTTAAATTTAGAAAAAGATGTGAAGATAAGGAGAAAAGACTAATTCCAATTTTTCACAATAAATACACAAAATAACTATTTAGAATTAACAAATTATAGATATAATTCAAATATCATAAAGGAAGGGAGGAGATTAAAAGAGAAAATATAGAACTAAAGAAAGAGGAAAATTTAGTAACTAATAGCTTAGTACCTATCAATGTGAGAGATAGAGAATTTAACAAACTTATGAATTTATATGAAAAGGCAGCAAATAAGCTTTTAGAAGAATTATATATGCTCAAAGAATACTTGAAAAGTACATATGATTATGATGTGATAAATACAATTTCAAGTAGAATAAAGACACCACAAAGCATATTAAATAAAATGAACAAAAAGAAATATAAATTAAATTATAAAAATCTTATCCAAAACATTGATGACATAGCAGGTGTAAGGATTGCTTGCCCAATAAAAAGTGATATATTTACAATAAAAAGAGCTATTGAAAATATGGAGGATATAAGAATAATTAAAGAAAAAGATTATATATCGCAGCCAAAAGAAAGTGGATATTCTGCATATCACTTAATTGTAGAAGTACCTATTGAATTCAAAGATAAAGAAATATATGTAAAATGCGAAATACAAATAAGAACAATGGCTATGGACTTCTGGGCAACAGCAGAACATAAGATGAGATATAAATCAAAAAAGAAATTATCTTGGTTTGATTCTCAAAAACTATCTTGGTATGCAAAAATATTAAATATGTTAGATACAAAGCTTTCAACTATCTATGCAAAACAAGAAGAAAATATTAATTAATAAGATATATATAAATAAGATTTTCTAAAGAGCATGGCTCTAAGAAAATCTTATTGCTTTTTTTGCTTTAGCATGATATAATAAGCCGAATTCAGAAGAAAAACAAGGTTGAAATATAATCGCATTTTGTCACATACAAATTTTCAAGAAAGTTTTTTATCCAAAAGCACAATTCTTTTCCAACTAAATTTGTGCCTTTAGAAGGGAATGAGAATAAATATGGAAGAGTACATGAAAATTGCAATTGAACTTGCAAAAAAAGGTATAGGATATACTTCTCCTAATCCTATTGTTGGCTGTGTAGTAGTAAAAAATGGTAAGATAATAGGCAAAGGTTATCATGAAAAATATGGTTCATTTCATGCAGAGAGAAATGCTTTGTTAAATATAGCAGAAAATCCAGAAGGAGCCGATTTATATGTAACACTTGAACCATGTTCACATTTTGGGAAAACTCCACCATGTACAGAAATAATAATTGAAAAGAAAATAAAAAGAGTAATCATTGGAGCAAGTGATCCAAATCCGTTAGTGGCTGGAAAAGGAATAGAAAAACTAAGAAATGCAGGTATTGAAGTTATATGTGGAGTATTAGAAAAAGAATGCATAGAATTAAATGAAATATTTTTTAAATATATCAAAATGAGGCTACCATTTGTCTCACTAAAATATGCAATGACATTGGATGGGAAAATTGCAACTTATACAGGAGATTCAAAATGGATAACAGGAGAAAGCGCAAGAAGGCATGTACATGAACTAAGAAAACAATATTCAGCAATTCTAGTCCGGAATAAACACAGTTATAAAGGATAACCCAATGTTAAATTGCAGAATAGAAGAAGGAGTAAATCCAGTAAGAATAATATGTGATACTAATTTGAAAATTGGATTAGATTCAAATATTGTAAAAACAGCAAAAGAAATTAAAACAATAATTGCTTATTCAAATGAAACAAATACACAGAAAATACAAGAATTAAAACAAAATAATATACAACTTATAAAACTCCCATACAATGAGGGGATAGATTTAAAAGCATTAATAGAAATTTTAGGAAAAATGAAGATAGATAGTGTATTAATTGAAGGCGGAGCGAATATAAATGCCTCAGCGCTTAAAGCAGGGATTGTAGATAAAATTTATGCATATATTGCACCAAAAATAATCGGTGGGAAAGAAAGTTTATCTCCAATAGCTGGAAGCGGAATAGAATATATGAAAAATGCAATAAAATTAAAAAATACCAAAATAGATACATTTGGAGAAGACTATTTGCTTACAGGATATATTGATTATGGGAAAGAGGGGTAAAAGTGTTTACTGGAATTATTGAAGAACTTGGAAGAATAGAGAGTATAAAAGTTACAGGAAATTCTGCAATGCTTAAAGTAGGATGTAAAAAAGTACTAGAGCGGAACGAAAATCGGAGATAGTATATCTGTAAATGGTATTTGTTTAACAGTAACAGCTTTAAATGAAAGTTCATATCAAACAGATGTAATGCCAGAAACAATGAGAAAAAGTTCTTTGAAAGATATAAAGCAAGGAGAATATGTTAACTTAGAAAGAGCATTAACACTTGCAAATAGATTAGGAGGACATATAGTTTCAGGGCATATTGACGGAACAGGAAAAATAGAAAAAAAGCAAAAAGATGAAAATGCTATTTGGTATACAATAAGTGCAAGTAAAGACATATTAAAATATATAGTCGAAAAAGGTTCTGTCGCAATAGACGGAATAAGCTTAACTGTAGTAGAAGTAAATAATTCATTTTTTAAAGTGTCTATTATTCCTCATACACAAGAAGAAACAAATTTGAAATATAAAAAAATAGGAGATACAGTTAATATCGAATGTGATATAATAGGGAAATATGTAGAAAAGCTATTAAGTAAAGATACAAAAGGGATAACAAAAGAATTTTTAATAGAAAATGGATTTTAGAAAAGGAGGGAAAAAAGTGAGAGATTTTACTAAAATCGAAAAAGCAATAGAAGAATTAAAAAGAGGCAAAATTATTATAGTTACAGATGATGAAGATAGAGAAAACGAAGGAGATTTTATCTGTGCAGCGGAATATGCAACACCTGAGAATGTAAATTTCATGGCAACTTATGCAAAAGGCTTGATATGCATGCCAATGAGTCATAAAATATGTGAAAAATTATCATTAAAACCTATGCTTGAAAATAATACTGATAATCACAAAACAGCTTTTATGACATCAATAGACTACATAGATACAAAAACAGGAATATCAGCTTATGAACGTTCGCTTACAGCAGTTAAGACTGTAGAAACAGAAACAACTTCATTAGATTTTAGAAAACCTGGGCATATGTTTCCACTCGAGGCAAAAGAAAATGGAGTTTTCGAAAGAAATGGTCATACTGAAGCAACAGTGGATTTAATGAAACTTGCAGGTCTTAAAGAATGTGGACTTTGCTGTGAGATAATGGAAGATGACGGACACATGATGAAAGATGATAGGCTATGTGAATTAGCTAAAAAATTTAACCTAGCAAAAATAAGCATAAAAGAATTAATAGAATATAGATTAGAAAAAGAAAAAAGAGTAGAGTTAAAAGCAGAGGCCAATTTGCCTACAAAATATGGTAAATTTAAAATATATGCTTTTGAAAATAAAATTACAAATGAGGTTCATGTTGCATTAGCTATGGGAGAATTTAAAGAAAATGAAGAGGTACTTTGTAGAATACATTCAAAATGTTTAACAGGAGATGTATTTAGCTCTCTTAAGTGTGATTGCGGAGAACAATTAGATTTAGCACTAAAGCAAATTGCTAAAGAGAAAAAGGGAATTGTTCTATACATGGAACATGAAGGCAGAGGAATTGGCATAATAAATAAGATAAAAGCATATAAACTTCAAGAAAGCGGACTAGATACAGTTGAGGCAAATTTAAAACTAGGCTTTAAGGCGGATTTAAGAGATTATAGAGATTCAGCAGAAATGCTTAAGATTTTAGGAGTGAATAAGGTAAGACTTTTAACGAATAATCCAGCAAAGCTAGAAGGTTTATCAAAATATGGAATTGAAATAGTTTCAAGAGAAAAAATAGAAGTTATGCCAAACGAAATAGACTTAAATTATCTAAAAACAAAGCAAAATAAAATGGGACATTTAACAAATTATTAAATTAAAAAGGAGAGTATTAAAAATGAAAGTTTTAGAAGGAAATGTTGTAGGAAGCAATATGAAAATTGGGATAGTTGCTTCAAGATTTAATGAATTTATTGTATCAAAATTGGTAGGAGGAGCAGAGGACGCACTAGTAAGACATGGAGTTTCAACAGACAACATTGAGCTTGCATGGGTACCAGGGGCTTTTGAAATTCCAGTCATAGCACAAAAAATGGCTGAAACAAAGAAATATGACGCAATTATTGCACTAGGCGCTGTAATAAAAGGAGCAACAGACCATTATGATTATGTATGCGCAGAAGTTAGTAAAGGAATTGCAAACGTATCTATGAAAACAGAAGTGCCAGTATTATTTGGCGTACTTACAACAGATAATATTGAACAGGCTATTGAAAGAGCAGGAACAAAGGCAGGTAATAAAGGCTATGATGTAGCTTGCTCAGCAATAGAAATGGTTAACTTAATCAAAAATTTGTAGCAAGAGGGAGTATCATTAAATCAATATGCATTATATAAATTAAGTAAATAGCTTTCACATAAACTATTATTATATAAAGAGCTTATCAAAATATTTGTACAAGGATAAGCTCTTTTTTATTGTATAGGAAAAATCGTCAGATTTTTTCTATACAACAAGGTTAATTTTCCTTGGACTGTGCGTATTTGCGAAGCAAAACGCACATGTGGACGTCGGAAGCTTTGCTTCCGCTAACGTCCAATTTTCTTATAATGAACTAATTGCTGATGCAAGGTTTAGTATTGAATAAATACCATAAACAATACTAATAATACCCATTATAAGACCTGCAATAGCAAATCCTTTACCCTTTCCAGTTGTCTTTACTTTAGATAAGCCAACAGCTGAAAGAACAGTACCTACAAGTCCTACTATTCCACCAAAATTAATAAATAAAGAACAAATTGAAACGATAAAACCTGCAAGAGCAAGGCCGTTTGATGATTGATTTGTGTTGTTTTCTTCCATAATTTAAATCTCCTTTTATTTAAATTTATATTATTATATTATCAATAAATTCGACAAATGTCAAAGGGTTTGTAAAAAATAAATTGATATGTTTATAAAAAAAGCAAACAGTAAAATATAATATTAAATAAAAAGAGTATTTATTGACTATATTATAAGAAATATATTATAATACTAAATGAGGAGAGTTGTCTGAGTTCGGTTTAAAGTACCAGTCTCGAAAACTGGAGTAGGTTAATAGCCTACCGTGGGTTCAAATCCCACACTCTCCGCCAAAAAAATCAATGTTTTTATTAAAATTAGTTGACTAAAAGCTTAAAATATATTATAATTATAAGGCACTTGAAAATAGTATATGTAGGTGTACCCAAGTGGTTGAAGGGGACAGTTTGCTAAAATCTCACTAAGATAAAATTTAACAAATTATTTCCTACTTCCAAACATTGAAAATTGAATAAAAATATATGGAGACGTACCCAAGTGGTTGAAGGGGAGTGTTTGCTAAACACTTAGAGTTCGTAAGGGCTGCGGAGGTTCAAATCCTCTCGTCTCCGCCAAAAAATGATATAAGGAAAA
>CALXJN010000096.1 GCA_944388635.1 uncultured Clostridia bacterium | reverse complement strand
ATAACCCAGGCAGATTTCATCTGATTATTATCAACTTGCTCTGCTAAAAATCCATGTTTCGTACTTGTCGTAACTACAAAATCAAAGCACTCTTTTGCTTTTTTATATTCTTTTGTCTCTATGTAGTAAAGAGCCATCCAAAGTGTTGAAACAACCCAAGGTCTATCTACTGTATAATGGTCATTTTCAAACCTTAAATATCCTCCCGTATATGTCCTTAAGCTCATATTTATTCTTTCTATTGTATTTGTTACTTTCTTCTCATTTGGCGAAAACATTCTAAACGGAACTGTAACTCCTAATATGCTTATATCCATTCTTTTGTCTTCTGTATTTCTTACAAAACTTTTTTTATCTTCATCATAAAAATTGTCTATTACATAATTTTTAAGTTCTATTAATTGTTTTTGTAAAATTTCTTTTTGTGATGTTATTGTCTCTTGTTTTAATCTATTTGCTTGTAATTCCTCTGCAAGTGTATCATATATTTTTTGCATTGCCTCAAATGCTGCAAAAATACTTGTAAGAGAATATATGCTTACTCCCTCATGCATTTCCCATAAATCATAGCTTACATGCATTTCTCTTTTATTCTCTATTATATCTTCTACATACTTTTCTAAGAATTTGACTGCTTTTTCTACCATTTTTAAATTATCTTTTAGGAATTTTTTATCTTTAGTTCTAGTATAATGGTCATATATTCCATATACTATTCCTGCTGTCTCGTCTATTTGATATCCCCAACATGGTGCAAGTGTACAGTCTGTGAAAAATCTTTGTTCCCACATTCCGCTTCTTGCCTGAGTATTTTTACAAAAAACCTTATAAAATTTTTCTGTTTCCTTTTCCATGCCTATTAAATCTAATGCTTTTGTTATATATACAGCATCTCTTGGCCAACAATATGCATATCTCCCGCATTTAGAAAATTTTTCGTCTATTTCCATTGCAGCCGACATTCCACCTGTATTTTGATTAGTAAGCAAAGGATATAAAAGTATTGTCCTTGTATATATTCTTTTAATTGCTTCTTTATATCTGTTTCCTTCTAATTCTATTTTTATGTGTGCTTTTACATACTTTCTCCAATATTTTTTAGTGTTTTGCAATTCTTTTTCTATATCAATCTTTTTTATTTTGTCTATCTGTTCCTCAATTTCCTCGTATTTGTTTTTTTCTTTATTGTCACTTATAAATATGCAAATACTAAATTCCTTTATCTCATTTGGTTTTAAAATTCCAACCTCATAGCTTACTGCACCTTGTGCTGACATTCCAATATAGTCTTTATCCTGTAAAATACCACTCCAAATTTCTTTATCTGCTCCGTGTATTTTATGTGATAATAATTTTAAATCATTTGTGACAAATGCCATGTTATATCCGTGAGAATATTGCAAAATACCATTTGGTATTACTTTGCTACTTGCGAAATTGTTATCATCACTCATCATTTTTGAATGAATTAAAAATTTTATATCAAGTGGAATATCATGTTCATTTATAAATGTATATTTACGTATTATTACATTATTACTTATTGATACAAAATCTGTTTGTATCATTTTTAAATTAAAATAAGTATTTTTTATCTCTGTTTTTAATACATTTGTATCTTCAATATAATGCTGTTCATAAATATTGTTTACATCATCATGTAAATATATCAAATTAGAATCATTTATCTTTACTCCCATATGAAGATATTCTATAAATTGTCTAAAATCTATATTTGGATAACAAATTCTAACAATTTCTCCTTTATCTGTTAAACCTACTTTTATATCTTTATTTCCTATTATGGCATCGTTTATGTATGTTTTCACCTTTATTTTTTCTCCTTTTAATTTGAAAAATACTTATATTTTTATTATTCTATAATATCTACTATAAGTTGCTCAATTTCTTTTAGTCTTAAATTAATTCTATTTATTTCGTCTTCGCTTGTATCTTCTGTTAATATTTCGCCTTTAAGTAGCTCTTCCATGTCTGCAATCTCATCACGTAACATTTTAACTTTATTAATAATTTCAATTCTTTGTAATCTTTTTACTGATTCTAATTCTAGTCTTCCCTCTAGATATACTTTGTTATCACCTACATGATATATTTCTCCATATTTAGGTATTGTAACTGGAATTTTAGTTTCTTCTAATATTTTTTCTTTTAACTCTGTTTGTGAATCTTTTTCTCCATGTACTAAAATTATTTGCTTTGGTTTTTGGAAAAATGAATACACAAAGTTTAAAAGCCACTCTTGGTCTGCGTGTCCTGAAAATCCCTCTATATATTCTATTCTTGCATTTACTGCAATTTCTTCTCCAAAAATTTTTACTTTTTTTGCACCTTCTACTATTTTTCTACCAAGTGTTCCTGGTGCTTGATATCCAACAAAAAGAATAGTATTTTTAGAATTCCAAAGATTATGTTTTAAATGATGTTTAATTCTTCCTACATCACACATTCCACTTGCTGAAATTATAACACATGGTGTATCTATTTCATTAAGCGCTTTTGATTCTTCTGCTGTTCTTGTAAATCTTAGCCCGTCAAATTCTAGTGGATTATCTCCTTTTTCTATTTCTTTTTGTATATCTTCGTCAAATAAATCTTCGTTCTCTTTAAATATTTCTGTTGCTGAAATTGCAAGTGGACTGTCAACATATACTGGTGTTTCCATTAATAATCTATATTTATTTATAAATGTATCATCTTTTGTATTTTCTTTTATTTTATTTAATTCATATAATATCTCTTGTGTTCTTCCGAACTGCAAATGAAGGTATTACAACATTTCCACCATTTTTTATTGTATCATAAACTATGTCTAGGAACATTGTTGCTTTATCATCATTCCTCATATGAAGTCTATTACCATATGTTGATTCCATTACTAAATAATCTGCTGATTCAATCATAGTTGGAGATGCTAAAAGTGGTATATCATTATTTCCTATATCTCCTGAAAACACAATTTTTTCTTGTTTTCCGTCTTCATTTACCCATACTTCTATTATTGCAGAACCAAGCATATGTCCAGCATCATTATATCTAACCGTTATATTTTCATCTACTTGAACAAGTTCATTATATTTTACGCTTTTAAATAATTCTAGTGATTTTTCTGCATCCTCTGCTGTGTATAATGGAGGTAAACCCATTTTACCTTCTCTTTTTCTTTTTCTGTTTTTCCACTCTACTTCCATTTCTTGTATATGTCCACTATCTGGGAGCATTATTGAACATAAGTCACATGTTGCTTTTGTTGCGTAAACTGGCTTTCTATATCCTTCAACATATAGTTTTGGTATTCTTCCTGAATGGTCTATGTGTGCGTGTGTAAGTAGCATAAAATCTATTTCATTTACATTAAATGCAAATTCATCATAATTTCTTTCTTCTTCTTTTGAACTTCCTTGGAATAAACCACAGTCTACTATAAATTTCTTTCCAGCAGCTTCTACTAAAAAGTTTGAACCGTGTTACTCCCTCTGTCGCTCCTAAAAATGTTATTTTCATTAAAACCTCCTTGACTTATTTTATAAATAATTTTATCTTTTTCTTGTTTTTTATTGGTACTACATCTTCCCTTTCTACATTATATCCTAATTCTTGTACCTCTCCGTCATAAACGTCTACTTCTATATCTTGCTCATTTTTTATTAACTTAATACTAATATTTTCCAAATTCATTATTCTGCTATTTAATATTGGCTTTATTATTTCTATGTCCTTATTTAAGTCTTTTGTTAGTGGATTTAGAGTTTTAAATTCATATAATCTTCTTATTATTTTTTCTTCTAAATCACTTATTTGTTTATTAAGTTCTTCTACGTCTTTTATAAATTTGTTTTCACTATATACAATAAAATTATAATATCTTATAAGCCAGAAAGCTTGCATTAATTCTCTCTTTTGCTCTAGTTTAGTTATTCTATCTATTTTCTGTTCTAAGCATTTTAGGAATAGCTTTTGTATCTCAATTTTGTATTTTTCTTTATTTCTTGATGTTTTTACATCTTTTAATAATTCTACATTTTTTTCTAATTCTTCTTTTCTTTGTACATATTTTCTTGCATCAAGCAGGTTATTACATTCATCTATATCTTTTAATGCTTTTTTTCTTTCTTTTTTTATCGTGCCTAAGAGGTTACTTAAGCTAAATATTTTTTTATATTCAGAAAGTTTGGCGTTTCGCTTTTCAAATTCCTTTTTTAGAAGTTCTTCATCATTAATCATTTGGTCTATTTTTCTTATTTCTTTTGCTTTTTTCTTCTTTACTTTTGTAAGCTCTATTACAAGATTTTCTTTATCATTTAATCTTTCTAGTTCTTTTTCATCCCATTCTTTTTCGTCTAATAACCTTATTTTTTCGCCTTTATTCCTTTGTACACATACAATTATTGATAATCTATATATTAGTTTCAACAATTCTTCTATATCGTCTTTATCATATTCTGATTTCAGTTTTTCTTCTAGCTCGTCTAATAGGTCTTTTTGATTTTCTTGTTTCATCCAATTATCCAAAAAATCAAATCCGAGTAGCATTAGTAAATTTTGATATATTAAATTACAGTCTATATTACTTATCTCTGTTGGAAGAGTATTCCAAGACCACGCATTAAAATCTCTTATAATTTCTATATTATTTATGTCTCTACCTTCGTTAAGCATTTCTGGAAGTGCAATTCTAATTAGATTATATCTTTCATCTAAATACATTTTTGTATCATTCATTTTGAATAATGCAAATAACATTGCCTTTTCTGTTGGAAATACTCTTATTGTACTTAAGTATGAATCAACTCTACTTGTAATCCCTTCTTCTTTGTATTCTTCCCCTTCTTCTGAATTTGGCTTTATTATTTCTATTGAAGTACACTTATTTATTATCTTTATTAAGTTTTCTACATATTTGTTTTTATTTTGCACATTTACTTTGATATTTGCATAATCATTATATGAGCTTGTAATTTTATATAGCGTGCTTAAAAGGAGATTTTTTACATCTCCTGAAAATTTTTTCTTAGATAAAACTGTTTCAAGTTTTGTGTTATTACTTTGGAATTTTAATAAAATATCATTTGTTTTCATCTTTATATAAATTCCTTTCCTTTGTTGTTTGATTTATTTATTCTTCTGTATTTTGTGCTTCTACTGTATTTTCCATAGGTTCTGGATTATTTTTTAATTCTTCCCATCTTTCTTTTGTCATTAATACTTCTCTTGGTTTACTTCCTTGGTATCCTGATATTATACCTCTTTCAGTCATTTGGTCAATTATTCTTCCGGCTCTTGCATATCCTACTTTTAATCTTCTTTGTATAAATGATGTTGAGGCTTGTCCATTTGCGATGACTTCTTCAATTGCTTCTTCTAGCCTTGGATCTACATCATCATCTTCTTCTTGCTCTTTTATTTCTTTATCTGTTTTATTTGCTTTTTCTATACTTTCGATTATTTCTTCGTTATATGTAGTTTCTCCGTCTCTTTTTAAGAAATCAACTATTTTTTCAACTTCTTTGTCAGAAACGAATGTGCCTTGCACTCTTGTAGGTTTTGCAACTCCAGTTGGATAATATAGCATATCACCCTTACCGAGTAATTTTTCTGCTCCTGGCATATCTAATATTGTTCTTGAATCTATTTGTGATGAAACAGCAAATGCAATTCTTGAAGGTATATTTGCTTTGATTAACCCTGTAATTACATCAACAGATGGTCTTTGTGTTGCAATAACTAAGTGCATTCCAGCTGCTCTTGCTTTTTGTGCAAGCCTGCATATTGCATCTTCTACATCTTTTGCTGCAACCATCATAAGATCTGCAAGCTCATCTATAATAATTACTATTTGTGGCATTTTTATAGTTTGTTCTTCTGCTTCTTTTTCTAGTGCTTTATTATATCCTTTTATATCTCTTACACCTTTTGAAGCAAATTTTGCATATCTATCTTCCATTTCCTGTACTGCCCATGCTAGTGCTCCTGCTGCTTTTTTAGGATCAGTAACTACTGGTATTAAAAGATGTGGTATTCCATTATATACTGATAATTCTACAATTTTTGGATCTACCATGACAAGCTTGACTTCGCTTGGTTTTGCTTTATATATGATACTTGTGATTAACGTATTTATACATACACTTTTACCAGAGCCTGTACTTCCTGCAACTAATAAATGTGGCATTTTAGCAATGTCGGCAATAACTCTTTCTCCACTTACGTCTTTTCCAAGTCCTACAGATAGTTTCGATTCTGATTTTACAAATTCTTCTGAATCTATTACATCTCTTAAATGTACTATTTCTGTATCTTTATTTGGTATTTCTATTCCAACAGCTTGTTTTCCTGGAATTGGTGCTTCGATTCTTATGCTTTCTGCTGCTAAGTTTAATGCAATATCATCTGCAAGATTTGCAATTTTACTAACTCTAACTCCCTCTGCTGGCTTTAACTCATATCTAGTAATTGCTGGTCCAACTGATACATCTTCAACTTTTGCTGCTACACCAAAGCTATGTAGTGTTTTTTGAAGTTTCAAAGCATTATCTGTTATTGTTTTCTTTTCTCCTCTTATTTTTTTGCCATCTCCTTGTTCAAGCAAAGCAATAGGTGGGAATTCATAATTTTGGTCTTCTACTATTTGGGCATGCTCTAATTGTAAAACTTGTTTTGTTGGATCTTTTTTTTCTAATTCTGTTTCTTTAAATAAATTTGCCTCTATGTATCCTTCTGTTTTTACTGGTTCTTTTTTAGTATTTTCATCAAATGCAAGTGAAATATCATGTTCATATTTCTTGCCTTTTTTTGTTTTATCTTCTTCATCACCAAATGGATCTTCCATTATAACTGAATGAGATTTTTTTGTTTTTTCCTTTTTTTTCTTTTTTGGTTCTATTATTTCTTCCTCTTCTTCATCCTCTTCATCTTCTCTATATTCTCTTGCTTCTTGAAGTTTAGTTGAAAAGCTATCTACAAGCTCTGCTGGCTTTATTCCGAATGTAAATATTACAAGAAGTACTGCTACACCTACTAAGACTACATTTGCTCCTATCGTTCCAAGCATTTTTGTAAGTGGCACAGCAACAAGTACGCCTAGTACTCCTCCTCCTTTGTTCTCTGTTCCTAAGTCATATCCTTTTGATACTATCTCTGAGAATTCTTCATTTATATCTAATACTTTATTTTCTCCTGATAATTGTAAAGATGTCATAAATGCGCATACGCATAAAATTATGACAAAATATTGTATGATTTTTGGCATGACAAATTCTTTCTCTTCTTTTATAAGAGTTATGCCTATTATGAATGCTCCTATTGGTACTAGGTATTTTATCCATCCCATTATTCCACCTAGCATTGGGCTTAGGTGTTCTCCAATATAGCCTGATTGTATATAAATTAATACTGCTAAGAGTATACTAACTATCATTATTACTATTGCATGTACATATGCATCTTGCTTTTTTCCTTTTTTCCTTTTAGTTACTTTTCTCTTATTTGCCATTTGTTTACCTCTTGTTATATATCATATTTTTACAATGTACATTGTATCATTCTACTATGCAAAATGCAATGTTTTTTAATGAATTTTTCTATAACTATCATAAACTTATTTTCTTGTTTTAAATAAACTCTTCAAATACTAAATTTGCTAAGTCTAATCCTTTATTTGATAATCTTATTTTATTTTTATTTATCTCAACTAGTTCCTCTTTTATCAATTTATCTAACTCATTTTTATATAATTTCATTGGATTTTCTTTAAATTTGCTTGCAAACTCTCTTATATCCACTCCCTCTAATCTTCTAAACCCAAGCATCATATATTCTTTTTGCTTATCTTCTTTTGTTTGAATCTCATGTATAGTTATATTCTTATCAAATTCAGCGCTATTTATATTTTTTATATAATTTTCTATGCTTTCTGTATTTGAATATCTTTTATTATCTAAATATGAATGAGCTGCTACTCCAAGTCCTATATATTCCTTTTGTTCCCAACAGTCACTATTATGTCTTGACTTATATCCTTTTTTAGCAAAATTAGAAATCTCATAATGTATATATCCATTTTTTCCTAAAATATGTTTTATTCCCCAATACATTTTTCTTTCTAGTTCTTCACTTGTAAGTTTTACTTTGCCCTCATTTACCATATTATATAATTTAGTACCTTCTTCAAGTATAAGAGAATATATTGATATATGTTCTGGTTTTAATCTTACGACCGTTTTTACTGACTTTTCTAGTATCTCTAAAGTTTGGTTTGGAAGTCCTAACATTAAATCTACATTTATATTACTAAAGCCTATCTCTCTTGCCTGATTATATACTCTTAAAAATTCTTCATAAGTATGAATTCTTCCTATTTCTGCAAGCAATTTATTATCAGTACTTTGAAGTCCAATGCTTAATCTATTTATACCTATTTTTTTATATTCTTCTAGCTTTTCTTTATTACAAGTTCCCGGATTTATCTCTATAGTAATTTCAGCATTTTTCTTTGGTGTAATTTTTTCTAATATTTCTTTTATATATTTGCTATCTAAAATAGATGGCGTTCCACCACCTATATATATTGTATCTATATTATATTTTTCTAAATCTCTATACTTGATTTCCTTAAGCAAAGCGTTTATATAAGCCTTTATTATATTTTCTTTATTTGCATATGATATAAAATCACAATAATAACATTTTGCCTTACAAAAAGGTATATGCACATATATTCCTATATTTTTTTTCATATTAATTTTCTGCTATCTCCATAATCTTTTTTATTCTATGATTTACGCCTGACTTTCCTATTGGCTCTGAAAGCATTTTACCAAGTTCTTCTAGGCTTGCTTCTGGATTTTCTAGTCTCAATATTGCAACTTCTTGCAAATTAGAATTAAGCCTGTTCCACTTGTTTGTCTTTTTAATTTTTTCTATTGCTTGTATTTGATTAAAAGCTGCATTTACAGTTTTATTCAAATTTGCTGTCTCGCAATTTACTTTTCTATTTACATTATTTTTTGTTTCTTTTAATACTCTTATATCTTCATATTTAAGAACTGCACTATTTGCGCCAATTAATGCTAAAAATTTAGATATTTCTTCTCCATCTTTTATATATATTGAATATGAATATTTTCTATCTAAATTCTTTACATTTATATTAAATTTATTTATAATTTTTATTATTTTTTCTCTTGCATTCAAACTACTTAGTCTTATTTCTAAATGATATCTGCTATTTGGTTCTGTTATAGAACCTCCTCCTAAGAAAGCTCCTCTTACAATGCCTTTTGCTATATCTACATTATCAATATCTATTTTTTCAGGTTCTAAGTCATTTTTATTAAAAGATATTAAGTAATTTTTCCCTTTCATTTTTATTGTATAATTTATGTTTAATTTATTTAAAAGTTTGTTTAATCTATTTATATTGTATTCGTTCTCTGTTAGAAATTTTATTTTATTTTCGTCTGTATTAGTAGTAAGAAGATATCCGTAAATTTCTGCTTTTACAATATTTGCATTTGAAAAGATGTTTATTTTACTCAATTCTTCTTTTACATTTGCAGAAAAAGACATATGATTAAACCTCCTTATACTCCATTATTATAACTCTGTCGTTTCCTCCTAAATCTTTTATACATCTAATATTATCATATTTTTTAGTTTGTTTTGCAATGCTTATTACTTCTTTTTTTTGGTCATACCCTATCTCAAGTGCAATAATGCCATTATTTCTTAAGTATTTGTATCCTTCTTCGATAATTATTTTATAAAATTTAAGTCCGTCATTTCCTCCGTCTAAAGCAATTTGTGGCTCATATTGCAAAATATATTCTTTTATCACTTCTGTTTTTATGTATGGTGGGTTTGAAATTATAATGTCAAATTTTTTATCTATTTTATCAAACATATTGCTTTTTATAAGCTTTACTTTATCTGTTTGTTTAAGATTATTCAAATTTTTTCTTGCAATTTCTAGAGCTTTATCACTTATGTCTGTTCCTATAATTTTCACGTTTTCTAAATATTTGGCAAGTGAAATAGCAATTATTCCGCTTCCAGTGCAAAGCTCTAATATTTCTCTTTTCTTTTCTTCTTTACAAATATTAATAATTTCTTCTACTAATATCTCTGTATCATTTCTTGGAACAAGTAC
>CALXJN010000095.1 GCA_944388635.1 uncultured Clostridia bacterium | reverse complement strand
AAATGAAATGTTAATTCAACTTGGCATAAATGATAAAAACTTAATCTCATGGGAACAAATAAGAAAATATGATTTATTAACAAGAGATTACAAAACAATAGAAAAGGGCAACCCACTTTTTATGAGATTAGATAAAGATATAGAAATAGAATATATTAAAGGACAAATGAAAGCTTAGGTTATATGCAGTAGATTTACATATCTACTGCTATTTTCAAAATAATTGCGTTTTGGCGTTGTTGGACTACAAAAGAAAATCCTCAGCGTACAGCAAGTACGCTTCCGGTATTTCAACTAAATTTTGCCTAGTACTACTCGCTTCTTTTTCGAATTCTAACTTTAGAATATGTTTTTCATATTATTTAAAAATTTTTATATTTGAATTAACAACGCAGTATGAAGTTTGTTGTCTTACTTAAATTTTAAAAAGAAACGAGCAGTACTAGGCATTTAAAATCAAAAAAGCGGAAACGTACTTAGTGTACGTTGAGCATTTTTTGTATTTTAAATAACGACGTAATGCGAAGTTTATTTTTAAAATTTTAAGCTCGAGGATGAGCCTTTTTATATATATTCTGTATCGTCGCATCTTGGAATTGCATATATATTTGTGTTGAAGATATATCTGAGTGTCCAAGCATTGTTTGAATTGCTTTTAGGTCTGCTCCATTTTGTAAAAGATGTGTTGCAAATGAATGTCTTAATATATGTGGAGTAATTTCCTTTGTTATATGTGCTTGTTCTTTATAGTATTTAACTATTTTCCAAAAACCTTGTCTTGTAAGTCTTTGACCATTTGTATTTACAAATAATGCATTAACATTGTCATCTTTAATTAATATATTTCTTGAATTTTCTACATAATCTTTTAGTGCTTTTAATGATAATGAACCTAAAGGTATATTTCTTGTTCTTTCTTTTCCTTTACAAGTTACATATCCTTCTTCTAAATTGACATGATCAATGTTTACTGAAATTATTTCTGTAACTTTCATTCCTGTCGCATATGCAAATTCTAGCATTGCTTTATCTCTTATGCCTTTTAAATCTACATTTTTTGGTTGCTCTAATAACAATTCTACTTCTTGTGATGTTAAAACTGATGGTATTCTTTTTTCAATTTTAGGAGATTGTATTCCTTCTGTTGGATCTCTTTTAACTTTTTTTATTCTTAATAAATATTGATAAAAAGATCTGATTGAAGCTAAACTTCTTGATATCGTTGAACTTTTTTTGCCAATTTCATTCATGTGTCTTAAATAGTCTCTAATGATTTCTTCGTCTACCTTTAAAAAGTTAATTTTATTTTCTTCAACGTAATTTTCATATTGAAGAATGTCTCTTTTATATGATTGTAATGTATTTTGTGATACTTTTTTATCATTTTCAATAAAGTTTAAGAAATTTTTAATCTGTTTTTGCATTTTCCCTCTCCCTCACTATTTTTTTATTAACATAAGATATATATGTTATATCAAATTACTTAAAAATTGTAAATAGATTTTTATAAATTTCACAAAATATTTATGGTTGACATAAGTATGTTTGTAGATATATATGTTTCTACCAAAGAAGCTATAAATATCATTATACAAACTATTGCTGAAAAGCATGTGTGTCTAAATATTTCAAGTTTTATATTGTCACGTCTTTTATCCTTCATAATTGATTTATATAATCTTATGCCACTTATTGCTATTGCAAATATAGCCGGAATATATATTATATTTTGTAAAAGCATAGAGGACATTATAAAAATAGTTCCATTTTTTATTCCCAGTGTTGCTATTATACTTGAAATACTATAACCAAGACAAAAGCCTTTAAAGCATATTCCGCCATATAGTGCAAATATTCCGACTACTGTGAGCCCTGCAAACCATAATAATAACGCAAGAGATAGATTTTTATTTATTGAACTTATAAATAATTTCATATAATCTACACTTGCATTATCTTTTGTTTTTATAATAAAATCGTTAATATAACTGCTTATCTCATCACTTTGTGTTTTATTTGTATTATTAATAAAGAATACTCCTAGAATAATCCCGTACTAAAAATATTATTGTAATAATTATATAATTTTTTGCGTTATTCATTATGTGTGTTTGAATTAGTCCTATTTTTTTATATTCTCTTAATTTTCTTGTTCTTTTGTTTTTCATCATATTACCTCTCCATTGATTATAATTTTCTTAATCAATGTTTATGTAATACATTTTTAAAATAGAACTATATCTTTAGCCACATTTTACTTTGCCATATACTCCTCCGCCACCTGCTGATATTTCTAAATTTCCTTCTTTTCCAGCAATTATATTTTTTGCCACCTTTTCTCCACAAACGGCTTCTATATCATCAAATGACAATTTATGAAGTATATTCATTTCTGTATCAAATTTATTTAATAATTTTTCAATTGTCTTTCCTCCAAGTCCTGGTATAAATGACAAAGGTATTTGATATTTATATGGTGGTCTAAATTCTGGACTTCTTGTTTTTTCTTTATCTTTTATTATTTCTATTCTATCTAAAACACCCATTGTAATATTTCGGCTATCACAAGTATCACATTTCGTAACAGGCGCTTCTCCTTCTATTCTTTTTCCACACACTTCGCAATATGTTCTATGATATTTTCCAAGTTTTGGATCTAGTCCATAATTGCACACGATTCTTCTTCCACCTTCATTTTTTATGGCTTTTATTAATTCTTTATATGTAATATCGTTCATTTCAATTTTATTGTACTCTCTAGCTATTTTTGGAAGAGAATGTGCATCAGAGTTAGTTAAAAATGTTTTTGTCTCTAATTCTGAAATTTGGTCTGCTAAAAATGTGTCTGAACTTAATCCTAGTTCTATCGCTGGAATTTTTGAATATTTTTCTTTAAATATTCTTTCTAATCTTTTTGTACAATTTCCGTAGAAACTTTTATGTGGCGTAAACGCATGGGCTGGTATCAAAATGCCATTATATTTTTCTACAATATCTAATAAATCATAAGCTGAAATATCTGCTCTTTGTGAACTTAAAGTCATGTTTTTAATATGTTTTTCCATTTCTTTTGAAAATGCTTTTATGTTTTTTAAATATGGAAAATAACAGAGATTATGCGCACTCCCTGTTTTTCCCTCTTCTGTTCTTTTTGATGTTTCTATTTCGCTTCCAAGTATCAAACATAATTTGTCTTTATAAATTATGCCACCATCTTCTAATTCTTTAGCTTCCCCTGATTTTAGAAAATCTTCTATATCTTCTATTACATAAGGTGATGCACTATCTATTATTCCTGCAACATTTATGCCTTTTCTTTCTACGCATTCCTTTGCAATATTTTCAAAATTTAAGCTTCTTGCCGCTGTTATTTTTATTGGTTTACCATTTTTACTTCTTCCTATGTGTATGTGTAAGTCTGCAAATACTTCGTACATTTTAATGTTCCATTTCCTCTCTATCTTGGCTCAAATCTACTTTTCT
>CALXJN010000094.1 GCA_944388635.1 uncultured Clostridia bacterium | reverse complement strand
TAGATTATTCTCAAGACTTCTTAGCAAAGAGAAAGTTTAGAGTTTTAAATAATAATAACAATCAGATATTTAAAAAAGAAAATGAAAACTACATGTGGTTAAAAGATAGTGTAGAAAAAGGAAAGCCAACTCCAGATAAAACGGAGAAGGCTTTTTTAAGTTCGGAAAAATATTACAACACATACACTAACGATTATGCTTATAGTTACGCAGACCACACACAAGATCAATTTCAATATTGGATAAAAGATAACTTACAAAAATTAGGACTGAAACAATAAGGGGTGTGAGAGTAATGATATTCACTGTAATAAAGACAAGCAATGGTAAATATCGTGACGAAGTAGAAATAAATACATTAGAAGAATTGATAGACTGGATTAATAAACAAGAACATGAATGTATAGTAGATGACAGTTTTATAGAAATATACGATGACTATAGAGAATAAGGAGAAATCAAGATGGAATTTTACGATAACATAGCAAGTGTTTTAAGTAAAAAAGGTATAAATCTAACAGTTGGAACAATTTACGATTTAATGGCAATATGGAAAAGCTGGTATAGAGGAAATGTAAATGATTTTCATTATTATACAGAGCGTATAAACGGAACAGATGTAAAGTGTGAAAGACTTACAATGAATATGCCAAAGAAATTATGTGAAGATATAACAAAATTATTATGGACAGAAAAAACAAGAATAGATTTAAGTAATAAAAATGCAACCAAAAGACTATGGGAAGTATTAGATAGTAAAGAAAATTCCTTTACTGTCAATCTTCCTATTTTTATTGAAAAAATGTTAGCGCTTGGCAATGGGGCAACTGTTGAATACAAAGATGCTAATAATAAAACAATTATAGATTACATAGATGGAGATGTAATCATTCCTTATAAGTTTACAAATGGATATATTAGTGGAATGATAACTATTAGCAGATTTATAGAAGAAAAAGGTAAGAATAAAATTTACTATACACACATTACTTACCACGAATATGTAAATGGCAAATATATAAAGCTTAATGAAGTCTATAAGTCAAATACAGATACAACTCTTGGCAAGCAACTTAATTTTAATGATGTATTTCCAAATGTTAAGGAAAGCGAAGTTGTTATAACTAAAAATCCATACTTTCAGATATGGAAGCCTAACCTTGCTAATAATTTTGATACTAACTCTCCAATGGGAATTTCTATTTATGCAAATAGTATAGATAGATTTAAGTCATTAGATGTCAAATATGATAGTTTTTATAATGAATTTATTCTTGGAAAGAAAAGGATTATAGTTGACCAGTCAGCTCTGAAAGGAAAAATAGAAACAGACAATAATGGAAATACACATTTTGTGCAATACTTTGATAAAAATGATAAAGTATATCAAGCAATAAACGCAGAAATGAAAGAGCCAGTAAAAGAAGTAGATTTTACACTAAGACATCAGGAGCATATAGATAGTATCAATGCTGATTTGAACTGGTTAACAGAAAACATAGGACTAGGAAGCAACTATTATAAGTTTGACGGAACAGGAGTAAAAACAGCAACAGAAGTAATAAGTGAAAATAGCCAAGCATTTAGAACAAAAGAGCATTATCAAATAATAGTCAATGCTTGTGTAGAGGATTTAGTAAAAGCAGTATGCGAATTAGAAGGAATAAAAACAAACAAAATAACAATTACACCTGATGATTCTATTATTGAAGATAAAAACGCAGAAATGACAAGAGCACAACTAGAAGTATCACAAGGATTAAGAAGTAAGAAATCTTATTTGATGGATATTAAAGGTATGAGTGAAGACGAAGCAGAAGAAGAACTACAAAAGATACAAGAAGAAAAAATGAGTAATCAGGAAGCATTTGGATTTACTGCTAATACAGAAATAGAGGAAGAATAGTGTATGCTAACTCAAAATGATTTTATAAATATAGATAAACAAGCTACATCAATATACGAAAGTCTAGAACTAGAAATAATAGAAGAGATAGCAACAAGAATAGCAAGAGTAGGGTACGCAAATACAGTAGTTCTTAATGATATTCAAATAGCTCAAGAAATGGGAGCACTGTACCAAGACATAATAAAGCTTGTGGCAGAATACAATAATACCTCATACGAAAAAGTGGCAGAAATATTTGAAAAAGCAGGAGCTAAAACACTAAATTACGATGATAAGATTTATAAAGAAGCAGGGTTAAATCCAGTACCAATAAAGCAAAGCAGGTCTATAATGCAAACAATGAGTGCAACAATAGAAAAGACAGCAGGAAATTTGCAAAACTTGGTAATGACAACGGCAATTACAAGTCAGACTCAATTCTATAATGCAATGAACAAAGCCTATATGGAAGTAAGCACAGGAGTAAAAAGCTATACACAGTCAATTATAGATACGATAAAAGACATTAGCTCGAGAGGTGCTTCAATTGAATATCCAAGTGGAAGGAAATACAGTCTAGAAAGTGCTGTTAGAATGAATGTGGTAACAAGCGTGAACCAAACTTGTGGAAAACTACAAGAATTACGAGCAGATGAGCTTGGTTGGGACTTAATGGAACTTACTGCACACTCAGGAGCAAGACCTAGTCATGCAGAATGGCAAGGGAAAATAGTAAGTAGAAGTGGACAAAAAGGTTACTTAAGTTTAGACGATATAGGATATGGTACAGCAACAGGCTTCAAAGGGATAAATTGTAGACATGATTGGCATCCATACTATAAAGGTAGTAGTAGAACATATTCCGAGGAACAATTAAGAGAATGGCAAAATGAAACAGTT
>CALXJN010000093.1 GCA_944388635.1 uncultured Clostridia bacterium | reverse complement strand
TATTAGAAAATAACGGAAAAATATACATACAATTTCAGTTTGTTGATGGCAACAGCTATTACACCTTATACGATGAAGTAATACACTTAAGGAGGTTTTTTACAGAACACGATATATATGGAGCAAGTAATGATGCTTTATTAGGAGCAATTAATACAGCAAATATTGCCAATGAAGGAATTGGAAATGCTATTAAAACAAGTACTTCATTAAAAGGAATACTTAAATATGGAGCAATGTTAAAAGGTAAAGACATAAAAGAGAGCAGAGACCAGTTCGTAAAAGATTTTATTAATAATTTAGGTGATGGAAGCGGAATTGCAGGATTAGACTCAAAAGCAGAGTTTCAAGAATTAAATTTAAAACCCCTTACTTTAGATAAAGACCAATTAAATTTTGTAAATTACAATATATTTGATTATTTTGGCATTTCAGAAAACATCGTTAGAAGTAAATTCACAGATGAAGAATGGAATGCTTTTTATGAGTCTGTAATAGAGCCTTTAGCAATTCAAATGAGCAATGCTTTTACTATTAAAATATTTGGAAAAAAAAGTATAAGAAATGGTCATCAAATAATTTTTGATGTAAATAGAATAAAGTACGCAAAAACAGAAACAAAGATTAATTTATTAGAAAAAACAGCAATACTTGGTTTATACACAATAGACGAAGCAAGAGAAATTTTAGACCTACCAGCAATAGGAGGGGAAGAAGGAAAGAAAAGATTGCAGACTTTAAATGTTATTAATCAAGATATAGCAGACCAATATCAAGGAGGAAAGAAAGATGGAAAAACGAACACAGGAAATACGACTAACGGAAATGAGAGCAGTACAAAATGATGAAAATAAAATGAAAATTGAAGGCTATGCAGTAGTTTTCGATAGCCCAAGCCATCCGATTTATGGAGAATGGATTGAATATGTAGATAAAAATGCCTTTAATGGCTGTGATATGAAAGATGTTGTACTAAGGTACAATCACAAAGACAGTTATCCTATTATGGCAAGAACAAAAAATAACAGTTTACAGTTGATTATAGATGATAAAGGATTAAAAATAGAAGCAGAACTTATTGATACAGCAAGTAACAGAGATTTATATAAATCTATTCAAGAAGGATTAGTTGATAAAATGTCATTTAGATTTTCTGTGTCTAAAAATGACTGGGATTATTCAACAACACCTACAACAAGAAGAATATTAAGTTTTGACAAAATATTTGATGTGTCAGTTGTAGACGAGCCAGCCTACGAGGCAACAGAAGTTTATGCAAGAAGTAAAGAAGAAGCACAAGAAGAAAAAAGAAAATATGAAGAACAAAAGTTAGAATTTGAAAAAGAAAAATTAAAACTTAAATTAAGTATATAAATCCGATGAGACATTCCGAGAGGGAATGTCTTTTTTGTGCGAGACAAAATAGGAGTTTTATAGAGTAGCGAGAGGCTATAAATTTAAAAATTATTAGGAGGTTTTATCATGAACGAAGAAAAGAAAAAAGAACTTTTAGCAAAAATTGAGAATGCTAAAGACATGGAAGAATTAAGAAGTTTACAAGAAGAACTTAATTCTTTAAAAGAAGAAGAAAAGAAAACTAACAAAGAAAAGGAAAAATTAGAAGAAGAAAGAGCATTATTAAGAAAAGATGCAGAAGGTATCGAAGTAAAAGATAACAATATTGAAGACAGAAACTTAATAAATGCAAAAAAAATTGAAAAACCAGGGGAGGAAAAAAGAAACATGGAAGAAGACAAAAAGATAGCAGAAGCAAGAGGACAAGCACTCAAAGATGGAAAATTAATTAAAGTTAATTATGAAGATAGAGCTGTTACTGTTTCAAGTGGTTCTGTGTTAGTGGAAAAGAAATATAAAAGAACAATTGACGAAAGTTTTCAAGGAGTATCTGCATTAGTTGATAGAGTAAATTCTATTCAATTAGATGGCGGAGATTCTTATTCAGTAGCTTTTGAAAAAACATACGACGAAGGTAATTATACAGCAGAAGGTGCAGACTATTCTGAAGCTGAACCAGAAACAGATTATGTTGAAACTGGTAGAGCCAAAATAACTGCTTATGCCGAAGTAACAGAAGAACTTACAAAATTGCCTAATGCAAATTATCAGGCATTAGTCATTAAAAGAGTAAGAGATGCTATTAGAAAGAAAATGGGAGGACAAATTATTGTAGGTGCAGGAACAACTAATACTATTAAAGGTATCTATAATGCTGATACAAAAGTGCTTCCAACTTCAAATGGGGTAGATATTGAACTAGAAGCAATTGATGAAGATACATTAAACACTATTGTTTTTGCTTATGGTGGAGATGAAGCTATTGAAGATGAACAAGTTCTAATTTTGAGTAAAAAAGACGTAGAAGCATTTTCTAAAGTAAAAGATACTACTGGGAGATTTGTTTATAAAATTACAAGAAATGGACAAACAGGAAGAATTGGATATGCACAAGGAGGAGTTGACGTACCATTTGTTATTAATTCTGCTTGTAATGCACTATCTAATACTTCAACAACAACAGGAAACTTCACTATGATATATGGTGCTTTATCAAGTTTTGAAATGCCAGTATTCTCACCATTAGAAATTAAAGAATCTAAAGATTACAAATTCAAACAAGGCATTATTGCTTATAGAGGAGATGTAATCGTAGGTGGTACTGTTTCTAAATACAAAGGATTCGTAAGAATTAAAAAAAAAGCGGTAGCGTAGACCCAGAAATCACGCAATTAACTATTACACCGGTTGCAGAATTAGAAGCACCTGTTGCAGCAAATACCAAAGTGGCTAATTTAAGCACAACAGGAGGAACAGCACCTTATACTTATACTTTAAAAGAAAGTACAGGAGATAATGCCGAA
>CALXJN010000092.1 GCA_944388635.1 uncultured Clostridia bacterium | reverse complement strand
CGTTAGCGGAAGCAAAGCTTCCGACGTCCACATGTGCGTTTTGCTTCGCAAATACGCACAGCCCAAGGAAAATTAACCTTGTTGTATAGAAAAAATCTGACGATTTTTCCTATACAATAAAAAAATGCCTTTGTAAAAAGGCATTTTTTAAACTAATGATTATTATTTTCATTTTGGTTATTGCTGTTATTTTTGTTGTTATTACCTTTATTTTGGTTATTTTTGTTTTTCTTTTCTTTCATGTAAATAAGCACCTCCATATGAAATTAGTATATCTATATTATTGACTAAAAATAGTAAAATATACAAAAGGTAAAGAAATCCTAAAAAATGCCCATAATGCTTGACTTTTTAGCGAAAAAACGATAAGATATTATATATTAAATAAGGATGTTGAAATATGAAAGAAGTTTTATTAGTATTAGGGCTAGCACTTACAGCTATAGGCGTAATCTTAATTTACGATGCAAGAGGAATAACAAAAAGATTATTTGGCTTTGGAGACCAAAATGAAGCAACAGCAGGCTTAAAAATATTAGGATTTTTTATGTCTATAATAGGAGTTCTAATAATATATTTTAATTAAAGGAAAAAGGTATGAAACAACAATTAACAAATCAAGAAAAGAAAAAGATAATAATTATATCGGCAGGAATGCTCCTTTTGCTTTTGATTTCAGCAATTATAACAGTATCTGTAATATATTTTCAAAGTAAAAATCAAGAACTAGCACAACATGAAACGAATATACTTTATTATAGTGAAAGTGAAAACAAAAACGAAGTCGCTTCACGGAAATGAAGTCCAAAAAGGAGAGAATAACGTGCTTGTTGTTGGGTTAAACGAAGAAAATGTAACGAAAGAAACAGAAAATAAGTCAAGCGAAAACGAAGAGAAAAAAGAAACACCATATTACATAAAAGTAAATAATCAAGCAAATGTAGTTACAATATATAAAAAAGATTCAAAAGGGGAATATACAGTTCCTGTAAAAGCAATGATTTGCTCAATAGGAACCGCAACTCCAGAATCTGGTGTGTACACGATGTCTGATAAATATACTTGGAGATTACTTCAAGGAGATGTTTATGGACAGTATGCCTGTAGAATTGTAGGGCATATATTATTCCATTCAGTGCCATATGAAGAGAAGGATAAATCAACACTTGAATGGTGGGAATATGATAAACTAGGTACAAAAGCATCACTTGGTTGTATAAGACTTACTGTAGAAGACGCAAAATGGATATATGATAATTGTACAGCTGGAACAAAAGTTGAATTTTATTCATCATCGAACCCAGGACCACTTGGAAAACCAACAGCTCAAAAGATAAGTGATGATGAGGAAGTAAGAAATTGGGATCCAACAGATCCAGACAAAAATAATCCATGGAAAGATTATAAACCAAAAGAAGAAACAGTAGAAGCAAGCACTGAACCAGTAGAAGATAAAGTATCAAACAACAAAGAGGAAAAGCCAAATACATCAAAAAACGAGATACAAAATGTAATAACAAATAATAAAGAAGAAAATAAAAATCAAATAAATAAGAATGAAATAAATAAAAATAACACAATAAATAATATAGTTAACAGCAAAAAGCCAGAGGCAAATACAAATAAACAAAATACAGTAACAAACACAAATAAAGTAAAGAATGAGATAAACAAAGGTAAATCAGTAAATAAAATATAATAATTGGCAGACAATAAAGTCTGCCAAAACTTTAAGGAAGGAAGCAGAATTTATGAAAGAACATAGTCTAAATACATATAATCCAAGTGAATTTGAAGAAGAAATATATCAAAATTGGGATAAAAATAAATATTTTACACCAATCGTAGACAAGAAAAAAATTCCATATACGATAGTTATCCCACCACCAAATGTAACAGGAAAACTTCATATGGGACATGCACTAGTTATGACACTTCAAGATATATTAATAAGATATAAAAAATTAAAAGGGTTTAATACACTTTGGATACCAGGAACAGACCATGCAGCAATTGCAACAGAAGTTAAAGTTGTAGAAAAATTAAAAAAAGAGGGTAAAACCAAGGAAGAGATAGGAAGAGAGGCTTTCCTAAAAGAAGCATGGGATTGGACTCATGAATATGGAGGAACAATAATAACTCAGTTAAAAAGTTTAGGATGTGCATGTGACTGGACAAGACAAAGATTTACATTAGATGAAGGTTTATCAAAAGCGGTTGAAAAAGTATTTATTGATATGTACAATAAAGGTGCAATATATAGAGGAAACAGAATGATAAACTGGTGCCCAACTTGTAAAACATCATTATCAGATGCAGAGGTTGAGTTTGAAGAAGAACCTACACATTTGTGGCATATTAGATATTATACAAAAGATAAGAAAGAATATGTTACAGTTGCAACAACAAGACCAGAAACAATGCTTGGAGATACAGCAGTTGCAGTTCATCCGGACGATGAAAGATATAAAAATTTAATTGGAAAGAAAGTTATTGTACCACTTGTAAATAGAGAAATACCAGTAATCGCAGATGAATTTGTAGAAAAAGAATTCGGAACAGGTTGCGTTAAAATAACACCAGCACATGACTTTAACGACTATGAAGCAGGTTTAAGACATGGACTAGACATAATAGAAGTATTTGACGAAAAAGGAATAATGCTAAATTTAGTTCCAAAATATAAAGGAATGGGACTAATGGAAGCAAGAAAAGAAATAGTAAAAGATTTACAAGAACTTAATGCTTTAGAGAAAATAGAAGATTATACACACAATGTTGGAAAATGTTATAGATGCCATAATACAATAGAACCAAGAATTTCAATGCAGTGGTTTATGAAAATGGAAGAACTTGCAAAGCCAGCAATAGAAGTTGTAAAATCTGGAAAGATAAAATTTGTACCAGAAAGATTTGATAAAATATATTTCCATTGGATGGAAAATGTAAAAGATTGGTGTATATCAAGACAAATTTGGTGGGGACATAGAATACCAGCATATTACTGCGAAGAATGTGGTGAAATAATGGTAGAGGCAGAAATGCCTGAAAAGTGTACAAAGTGTGGTAGTAAAAAAATACATCAAGACCAAGATACTTTGGATACATGGTTTAGTTCAGCTCTTTGGCCATTTTCAACAATGGGGTGGCCAGAAGAAACAGAAGACTATAAATATTTCTTCCCAACTAATACATTAGTTACAGCATATGATATTATATTCTTCTGGGTTGCAAGAATGATATTCTCTAGTTTAGAACATACAAAACAAATTCCATTTGATACAGTATTTATGCATGGACTAGTTAGAGATGCACAAGGAAGAAAAATGTCAAAAAGCCTTGGAAATGGTATAGATCCAATAGAAATAATAGAAAAGTATGGAGCAGACTCTCTAAGATTTTCTTTAGTACAAAATATGACACTTGGAAATGATGTAAAATATTCTGAAGAAAAAGCAATGGCAACCAAAAATTTTGCAAATAAAATATGGAATGCATCTAAATTTGTTTTGGCAAATATTGATGAAAGCTTAAGAGATTACAAAGAGGAAAATCTAAGGATAGAAGATAAGTGGATATTAAATAAACTCGATAAATTAGCTTCAGATGTAACAAATAATATTGAAAAATATGAAATTGGAATTGCAGCAAATAAGATATATGATTTTATCTGGAGTGAATTTTGTGACTGGTATATAGAAATTGTAAAGCCAAGATTATACAGCAAAGAAGATGAAGCTAAAAAGGAAGCGATGTATACATTAAATCATGTACTTGTAACATCACTTAAACTTTTGCATCCATTTATGCCATTTATTACTGAGAGAATATACAAAGAACTAGTTGTAGATAAAGAAAGTATTATGCTTGAAAGCTGGCCAGAAGAAAAAGAAAACTTTAGATACAATAATGAAGAGGAAGAGATAGAAGTATTAAAGAGCATAATTACAAATATAAGAAACATTAGAGCTAATATGAATGTAGTTCCAAGTAGAAAGACAAACTTAATATTTGTTACTGAAAAATACAAAGAACTTATTAATTCTTCAAGTGAATTTTTGAAAAAGCTAGGATATGCAGATAAAATAACAATTGAAAAAAATAAAGACAATATACCAAGTAATGCGGTATCAATAGTACAAGAAGGATTAGAAGTATTTATTCCATTTGAAGAATTAGTTGATGTAAAAAAAGAATTAGAAAGACTAAAAGGAGAAAAAGAAAAGCTAGAAGCAGAAGTTGCAAGAGCAAGCAAAATGCTAGCTAACAAAGGCTTTGTAGAAAAAGCACCTAAAGCAAAGATAGAAGAAGAAGAAGCAAAGCTAAAGAAATATAAAGAGATGTTAGAAACTGTAGAAAAAAGAATAAAAGAAATGGAATAAAGATCAAAAATCAGTCATTTGCATAAAAGCAAGTGGCTGATTTTTCTATTTTTGTTATTTTATACTTGACAGCTAAGATAGTTTAAGTTAAAACTAAGTGAACGCGAAATGAAGTAAACGAATTTTAATAAAAAAATGTAAAGTAAATAATAATTAAAATTTCTTCATATTTGCTAAGGTTTCAACTTTTCAAGCAGAAAATCTAAGTTAAAAAATTGAGCCTCTTTCACTTTGTAAGATTTACTTCGTAAATCTACGTGAACATCCCTCAATTTTTTAACTAAAATTTTCAAGCTTAAAAAGTCTCACAGGCGCAAATATTCATAAATTTTGAATTATTATTTACTTTAGCAAAAATTTTAAATAAGTTGCAAATTAAATTTCGGTCGTTTGGGCCGCATCTAAAATGACCGAAATTTCAAAAAAATAAATTTTATATTAAATATTAAATAATTTTGGTTATTTTAGATGCGTCCCAAACGACCGAAATTGTTTAGACAAAAGTAAAAATCAAAGGAGGAAATTTACAAATGAAGTGCAAAGTAAAACCAACAAATTTTGCCGGAGAAAAGCGGCATAACGCTAATTGCACTAATTATTACAATAATAGTCCTTGTAATACTAGCGGCAGTTACGTTAAATTCAATATTTGGAAATAACATTATCGGTATTGCGATTAATGGTGCTATGGGGTATGCTGAGGAGCAACAAAAGGAGCTTGGTATGCTAAATAATGTTAGTGGTATTTTATCAGATTTCTTAGGTGATTCAAATAAGCCAATGGCACCAAGTG
>CALXJN010000091.1 GCA_944388635.1 uncultured Clostridia bacterium | reverse complement strand
AACGTATGGTTCTCTTGGAAGAAGTGAACAGAGTAGTTATGTAACAGGAAATTCAAGTGGTAATAGTTCATTTAAAGGAAAATATACATACTATTGGTATACGATGTCAAGCAGTTATATGAACCAGAAGTATGTGACATTATTTAACTGTTCTCCAATGAGCTGGCTCGCTTCGCGCTGCGTTCGTTATAACGGCGACTATGGGTTCTATTTCAGAGTGGTCTATGTGGATGGCGGTACTGTGAGCGCCTACGACTTGTATTACTCGCGCGACTACGATTGGAGCTCTGGCTGTGCGGTGCGCCCTCTTGTCGAAATCGACCTATCCAAAGCCAATGTAGGAGCAACAGGAGACGGAGGAAGTGATACACCATATAGTATTACGGCAAAGTAGGGTATTAAGGTATGTTTAGTTTCTAACGGTTACGTGCAAAGTCTCGAGAAAAATCTCGAGACTTTGCTTTAAAATTTTGTAGCTAGTTCAAACTAATTTTTTAGTTATTTTTATTCTAGATTCTCCATTAATAAAAAATCTTTTAACTTAATATGTTTTATTGTACTTGTAGAATAATCTATTTCATCGTTAGTTATAATAATCTTCTGTGATAAGTTGTCTATATTTGCAAATGCTGAAAATTCACGATTATATGTCTTTTCTTCTGCTATACTATATGCAACCTGTATATAATATTTTTTATTATTTTTTTGTGCAAGAAAATCTATTTCTCTTCCGTTATTATTAAATACATTAACATTGTATCCCATATAAATGAGTTCATTATATACAATATTTTCTAAATTGTGTGTTAAGTCATATCTGTTATCCATACATCTAATAGAATTAAAAGCTACATCAGTATCATAAACTTTTACATAATATGCAAGCTCGCTTTTTGTTTTTGTTGAATATTGTTTTATTGTTTCTATTATATATGCTTCTTCAAGATAGCTAATATATTTAATAATTGTATTTATCGAACAATTTTCATTTTTTTGTTTTATATAATCGTGAATTGATTTAGCTGAAATTATTCTGCCGTTTGATTTTAAAATATAATTGACTATACTTTTAAATAACTTTTCTTTTTTTATCTTGTATCTGTTTATTACATCATTAATAACTATTGTATCGTCTAAATCACTTAAATAAATTGTCCTTGCTTCTTCAGTATCAAATTCAAACCTTTTTGGGAAGCCGCCCCATATTAAATAATCTGTAATGTTGCATTCTTTCCCCAGTTCTTTCGTATATTCTAATATTTCTTTATATATAAATGGTCGTATTCTAAATGCTACATATCTTCCACTTAATTCTTTTGTAAATTCTTTAGATAATAATTTTGAATTTGAGCCTGTTATAAATATAGAATTATTGTATAATCTAAGAGTTTTACACGCTTCCTGCCAATCATCTAACATTTGGATTTCATCTAAAAATATATAACATTTTCCTTCCTTTTTATTTTTTTCAATATATTCTATTAAAGCATTTTCATTTTGTATATTAGTCAAAATTCTTTTATCTTCAAAATTTAAATAAATTACATTGTCTGTCTTTTGTTCTATTTCATTTCGTATTTGTTCTAATATGATAGATTTACCTGAACGTCTAATTCCAGTAATAATTTTTATTAAGTCAGAGTCATAGAATTCTCGTATTGGTTTTATATAATGTTCTCTATAAATCATTTCTTCTTCCTCCTACCTCTATATTATACTGAAAGATTTTTAAGTTGTCAACAAAATCTTTCAGTATAAGTGAAATATTTTGTTATTTTTACACTTGGCACGTAACGTAGGTTAAGTTAAAATTAAGTTAACGTGAAATATGGTAAGCTAAAAGAGCAAGTACTATATAAAAATTTATTTGCTCCATGCCCGCCGTCTCGCTAGAAACTGTAAATGGCAAAGCCATAACAGTTTCTTAGCTCGCTTCCATGCTACGCGTCGCTACATAAATTTTTATATAGTACTTGTTTCTAAAGTTTAAATTTCGGTCGTTGTCAATGGGGACTCATTTAGTTTGACAACTGTTCGGTCATTCAGAACCGTCTCAAACGACCGAAATTGTTTAGACAAAAGTAAAAATCAAATGAGGAAATTTAAGAATGAAGTATAAAGTAAAACCAACAAATTTTGCCGGAGAAAGGCGGTATAACGCTAGTTGCGTTAATTTTACAAAAACTATATGTTTTATCTTTGCATTTGACACTTTTTGTAATATAATATATATAATTGTGAAAAAATAGTATTTAGCAACTTAAGAAAGTCTTAAGATAAAATATATTGTTTCTTAATAATCATCTGATATAATTAAAGAAAAAATGAAGTGGAGTTTACAATGGAACTTATAAAGGAAATATTAAAAATAGTAGATATTATAACAGCAGCATATTTGATTTATTATATAATCACAGGTTTATGTGTTTTAAAATCAAAAGAAAAAATAAAAGAAGAAACTAAGAAGCATAAATTTGCAGTTATTATACCGGCAAGGAACGAAGAAAAGGTCATAGGCAATTTATTTAAAAGTTTGCAAAAACAAGATTATCCAAAAGACAAGTATGACATTTTTGTAGTTATAAATAATTGTACTGATAAAACAAAAGAAATAACAATAGAAAATGGAATAAATATAATTGAATGTACTAAAGCAATAAATTCTAAAGGGGAAGCATTAAGAGTTGCATTTAATAAATTAAATAAAAGCGATTATGAAGCATATATCATTTTTGATGCTGATAATATAGTTCATCCAAAGTTCATAAGCAAAATGAATGATACATTAGGAGCAGGGTATGAAATAGCACAAGGATTTAGAGATAGCAAAAATGTATCAGACACGTGGATATCAAGTTGCTATTCTGTACATTATCTTATACATAATATTTTCTTAAACAAAGCGAGAATGAATTTAGATAAATCTAGTTTTATAAATGGAACAGGTTTTATGATATCTAAAAAGTTTTTAGATAGAAAAGGATATAAAGCACACACGTTAACAGAAGATATAGAACTTACTGCTAGATGTGCGATTGATAATGAGCAAGTTGCATTTGTGGAAGATGCTATAACATATGATGAACAAGTAACTACCTTTAAAGAATCATGGAAACAAAGAAAAAGGTGGTCAATAGGCACTGTACAATGCTTTAGAATTTATTCAAAAAGATTAATAAAGAAAATATTTAGAAAAAACAATTTTGCAAGTATAGACACTTTTATATATCTAATTTCTCCATATATACAATTCTTAGGAGCGATTTCATATATAATGCACTTTATAATTGCAATGCTACAATTCCAGCATATGAATTATACAAGCAAAATACTTTTTCTTGGAATATGGTATTTGACAAGTATTATAATATCTATTGCAGCAATTAAAATTAAGAGAAAGAAAATATTGCCATATATAAAAGGAATATTAACACTTCCGATATTTGTCTTATCATGGATTCCGATAAATATTGTGGCTATATTTAATCAAAAGAAGAAAAACAATTGGGAGAAAATTGAACATACAAAAGATGTCACAATAGATAAAGTGTTGGAAATAACATATAAATAAATGGAGAATAAATATGCAAAGTAAAAAAGTAAAGATTTTTAAATTAATAGTTTTAGCATTAGTTTTGGCAATAATGGTATTTTTAACTGTAAAACTTTTGCCAATATTTAAAGGAATTTCTACAGAAGAAGGAAGAGTTAATTTCCAAAGAGAAATAGAAAGCTTAGGAGTCGAAGGAATTCTTATAATTATCGGGCTAATGGTTGCGCAAATATTTTTGCCAATACTTCCACGGAGAACCGGTAGAAATACTCGCAGGAATGTCTTATGGAGCAATAGGAGGTCTTATCATAATATTTTTGGGAGCATTCTTAAGTAGCTTTATTATATTTTTTAGTGTTAGAAAATTTGGAAGAAATTTCATATATAGTTTTGTTTCAAAAGAGAAAATAGAAAAATTGGAAAAAAACAAATTATTTTCTAATCCTAAAAAATTGGACACAATTTTATTTGTATTATTTTTTATACCAGGAACACGAAAAGATAGAATAGTGTATATTGGGAGTTAACTTCCAATTAAACCTACAAAATTTTTAGCAATTTCAACTTTTGCAAGATTCCCTTCAATTATTTCGTCAACAATTGCTGGAAGTAATTTAATAGAAGGAAATTGGTTTGTGATATTAGGTACTTATCTTGTAACTTTTGCTATTGCTGGGGTAATCATATATGTATTTAATAAAAAAGAAAAGATAGAAATAAAATTATAAAAATATATACCATAACTTTGAAAGTAACTATTGTATATTTTAAAGTTTATGGTATATAATTATTTATATTAAGCTTTAAAAAAGCAAAATCATAAGAAAAAGGAGGAAAACATGGATAGAAAAGTAAAAGTTGTACAATTTGGTACAGGAAAAATGGCAGTATATACAATGCGTTATGTTTATGAAAAAGGAGGAGAGATTGTCGGAGCAATCGACATAAATCCGGATGTTGTTGGAAAAGATATAGGTGACATAATGGGCTGTGAAAAGAAAAATGTTAAAGTTACAGCTCTTGAAAATGCAGAAGAAATGATGAAAAATGTAAAACCTGATATTGCGATAGTTACTACAATGAGCTTATTAAGCGATATTAAGGATGCATTTTTATTATGTGCAAAACTTGGAATAAATGCAATTTCAACATGTGAAGAAGCATTTTATCCTTGGAATTCAAATCCAAATTTAACAAAAGAAATAGATGAACTAGCAAAGAAAAATGGATGTACAATTACAGGTAGTGGTTATCAAGATATATATTGGGGACAACTTATTTCAAGTATAGCAGGTTCTACTCAAACAATAAAGAAAATAAAAGGAAGCTCTAGTTATAATGTTGAAGATTATGGAATAGCATTAGCAAAAGCACACGGAGCAGGGCTTGACCTTGAAACATTTGATAAAGAGGTTGCATCAGTAGATAAGATAAGTGATGAAGAGAGACAAAAAGTAATAGAATCAGGAAAATATTTACCTTCATATATGTGGAATGTAAATGGCTGGTTATGTTCAAAACTTGGTTTAACAATAACATCTCAAACACAAAAATGTGTACCTCAAACTTATAAAGAAGATATTGTATCTTCAACACTTGGAACAACAGTTAAAGCAGGAGACGCTACAGGAATGAGCGCAGTAGTTACAACGACTACAAAAGAGGGAATAGTAATTGAAAGCGAATGCATAGGAAAAGTATATTCAAAAGAAGACTATGACAAAAATGAATGGACAATAGAAGGAGAACCAAATACTACAATAGTTGTTGCAAGACCAGCAACAGTAGAATTAACATGTGCAAGTATAGTAAACAGAATTCCAGACGTAATAAATTCTACACCAGGATATGTTACAACAGAAAAATTTGGCGAATTAAACTATAGAGTAAAACCTCTAAATGAATATGTAAAATAAAAATATATATTGACTGTAACTAAATAAAAACTTCTTTCATAAAATAAAACATATGAAAGGAGTTTTTTATATGGATTATGAAATAATGATGAATGGTAATGTGAAAATAGGAGAAGTGGCTCCTGAAATAGATGCAATGTCTACTACAGGAAAGATAAACTTAACTAATTATAAAGGAAAATGGATTGTTTTATTTTCACATCCAGGAGATTTTACACCAGTTTGTACAACAGAAATTATAGCATTTGCAAAGGCTAATACATATTTTGAAAATTTGAATACATGTCTTATAGGATTAAGTGTAGATAGTGAAGCATCTCATCTTGCTTGGCTTTATGATATATATTTAAAAACAGGAATAGAAATACCATTTCCAATAATTTCAGACTTAAACGGTAATATATCAAGAAGATATGGAATGATTGCAAACAATGTAAGTACAACAAAAACGGTTAGAAATGTCTTTATTATAGATGATAAAGGAATTATCAGAGCAATATTTATTTACCCAATGAATGTAGGAAGATGTATTCCTGAAATTTTAAGAACAGTAGAAGCTCTTCAAACAGCAGATAAATGTGAAGGGGCAACTCCAGCTAATTGGGTACCGGGAAATCCAATAATTCAAAATAGTCCTCAAACATATAATGAATTAAAGAAAAGAATTGAAGAAATAGAAAAAAACAGAAACGGAATGAGTTGGTATTTAAGCTTTAAAGATAGTTGTATAAAAGAAGAATGTAAAAATAAAGAAAAATAATGTCAAAAACGACAACTTTTTGTCCTCTTTTTAATATGATATATTAATCCACATTAAAGAGGAGTTGAAAAATATGATAGAAGAAATGAAAATAAAATATAACTGCGAAGAAATTTGTGAAGAAAAAACACCAGAATGTAAAAACAAAAATAACAAATGCTCATGTATTGACCTTGTAATTGCTATTCTTACGACATTATTTGTAGGTATAATTGGAGTTATATTGGGGGCAGCATTAAGTTCAGCAATACTTTCAGCATTGGCAGCAGTTATAGTTCTTGCAATAACTTTATTGATATTATTGTTATTAAGCATAATTACAGCTATATGTTGCAAACAAAAAAATAAGAAAAAATGTTGCTGTAAATAGATAAAAGGCAGGAGTACAAATCCTGCCTTTATGTATATAAAAGCAAAATTTATACTCCTTAAGAATATACTATAACAAACTAATATAAAACTTATTTACCTATCATTTGGTTTTCAGCTTTTTGTATTAATTTTCTTACCATGTTACCACCGATTTTTCCAGCGTCTCTTGAAGAGATATCACCGTTATATCCGTTTTTTAAATTAACACCTACTTCGCTTGCTACTTCGTATTTGAATTTATCTAAAGCGTCCATAGCTTCTGGAACAACTTTCTTATTGCTGTTTGATGTTGCCATTCTTAATTCACCTCCTAGGAAAGTTAATTTCGTATATTTAGAAAAACAAATCAGGTTCGTTTTTCAATATATATAATGTGCAAAAAAATAACAAATAAACAAGAAATTTTTGTCAATAATATAATTAAACAAAAAAATAAAAAATAATAAAAAAGTCAAAATTTGTTGAAACAAAAAAAGCCAAGTGATATAATACAAAGAAATTGGAGGACGATAATGTATAAATTAATAGCGATAGATTTAGATGGAACATTGCTAAATTCATATGGTGATGTGTCTGATGAAAATAAAAAAGCAATAGAAAATGCAAAGAATAGAGGAATAGAAGTTGTACTTACTTCTGGAAGAATGTCAGCATCTGTAATGTCAATTGCTGAAGAAGTTGGGGCAGATAATTATATGATATCTGGAAATGGTGCATTAATTTATGATTTAAAAAATAAGAAAATTTTATATAATCAATGTATACCAAAAGATAAAGTCTTAAAAATCGTAAAAATCTGTGAAGAAAACAGTATATATTATACAATAAATACAGAAAAATATATACTATCAAAAACATTAAATTACAACTTAATGTACTATTATTATGAAAATAGCAAAAAACCAGAAGAAAAGAAAACAAAAATCAATGTAGTAGATAATATAGAAAAATATATAACTGAAAATGATATAGGAGAAATTACAAAAATAACAATTAGTGATGAAACAGAAATGATTTTTAAAGGGATTATAAAAAAACTAAAAGATATAAAAGGAATAAACATTTTAGAAGTATCAAACATGTCAAGAAAAATAATAACTGCTGGTACAGAAAAAAAGGAATTAAAATATTTTTATACTGAAATTACAAAAGAAAATGTAAACAAATTTGAAGCACTTAAAAAGCTTGGAATGAACCTTGGCATAGATACTTCAGAAATAGCAGCAATAGGGGATAATGTAAATGATTTAGAAATGATAAGAGATAGCGGACTTCGGAATAATTATGGGTAACAGTTCTCTTGCAAGAAAAAATCTGGGCAAAATAATAGTTGCTGATAATAATTCAAATGGAGTTGCAGAAGCTATAAATAATTATATATTAAAAGGAGACTAAATATTACAAAAATTTTACAAATATATTACAAAAATAATAATATATTGTATATTTAGTTTTAATATAGTATAATAAACAATAAGATAAGATATTCTGTCAAAAAGTACATGAATATAGAGGAGGAAAAACATATGGCAATGAATCCAATGCAAAAAAAAGCAAGAACATCATTCTTATTAGGAATGCTTTTAACATTAGTAATAACAGGTTTAGTTATTGTATTTTTAATACTTCAAATAAGTAAAATGAAACAAGAACAAGAAGCAATAGTATATAGAGATGTATATGTTGTAAGCCAACAGGTAACATCAGGAGGCACTATACTTGGAATGGTACAACTACAAAAAGTAGAAGCAACAGTAGCACCAAATAACGCTGTTACTCCTGAAAATTCAATAACATATTTAACACAACTTGCAACAAGTAAAATACAACTAGAAGTAGGAACAGTTCTTACAACAGATATGATTAATGTAGAAGGCACACCAGATTCAGCTGATGTCAGATTACAAGAATATAATATGATAATATTACCAACTCAGCTATTAGCAGGAGATACAGTTGATATAAGATTAAGACTTCCAAGTGGAGAAGATTATATAGTTTTATCAAAAAAATATATTGAGCAAACAAATGCAGATACAATTTGGGTAAAAGTATCAGAAGATGAAATATTAACAATGAGTAATGCAATAGTTGAAGCATATATAATGCAAGGAGCTTTATTATATGCAACAACATATACTGATGCTGGATTACAAGGCTCATCAACACCTACATATGTTGCTTCAAATTCAGTTATTAATTTAATGAATGCAGATCCTAATATAACAGCAGTTGCAAAAACAGAGTTAGCTGCAAGATATACAGAAGCTGCAAGAGCACAAAGAGACACTGTAAATTCAGCACTTGGTGGATATGCAGAAGATGCAACAGCAAATGTTGAAGATGATACAAACCAAGAAATATTAAAACAACAAACAGCAAGACAAGAGTATGTAGATTCGTTAGGCATATATTAATAAGAAAAAACGAAAGTAAAGGCTTTTTGGGCTTTACTTTCGTTTGAGTAAAAAGATTCTTTTAGAAAGGATAGGAAATTAATGAAAACAATAGGATTTATAGGCGGATATGATAAAATAGATTTAATACTATATGTAGCAAGACTCTTAAGCATAGCAAAGAAAAAAGTGATATTAATTGATGCAACAACAGCACAAAAAGCTAAATATGTAGTACCTTCAATTAGTCCAACAAGGACATATGTTACAGAATTTGAAGGATTTGATGTTGCAGTTGGATTCAAAAGTATAGAAGAAATTAAACATTATATAGGTAATGGGGATAAACCATTAGATTACGATTTTGCAATTTTAGATATAGATACACCAGAAATGTTTCAAAGTTTTGATGCAATTAGAAATTATAGAAATTGTTTTGTGACAGCATTCGACCTTTATTCACTAAAAAAAGGATTAGAAATATTAAGTGCATGTACAGTTCCAATTCAACTTACAAAAGTATTGTTTTCTAAAAGCATGACAAAAGAAGAAAATCAATATTTAGATTATTTATCTCTTGGTTATAAAGTAAAGTGGGATAAGACTATAATAAACTTTCCAATAGAACTAGGAAATTATAGTGTTACAGTGGAAAATCAGATAGTTTCAAGAATAAAAATAAAAAGATTAAGTGCACACTATAAAGAAAGCATAGAATATTTAATGGAAACAATTTTCTATGAAGATTTATCTGAAAAAGAAATATCAAAAGCAATGAAGATATTAGAAAGAGAATAATATTGCAATATTTCACATTTAAGAAAGGAATGAAGTATTAGAGTATGACAATTATATCATTTTGGAATAATAACACAGGGAAAATTGGACAAACCTATTCAGCCATTGCAATAGCTACACATATGGCTATAGAACATAATTATAAAATTTTATTGTTATCAACAAGATACAATGACCAAGTAACAATGGAGGCTTTTGGGTTTAATCAATCAACACAAGCTTTAAATAGACTTACTAATAATAAAAACTCTATGGAATTAGAATCAGGAATAGAAGGAATGACGAAACTTGCAAATGCAAGCAGACTTACACCAGATGTTGTGCCAAATTACACTAGAATGGTTTTTAAAGATAGACTTGAAGTTTTAGGTGCACCAAAAGAAAAGGCAGGAGAAAGAGTAGAGTATAGCAGAATATATAATTCGATAAAAGATATATTAAATGTTGCTAGAAAATATTATGATATTATTTTTGTGGACTTAAATAATGGATTATCAGATTCAACAACAAGAGAAATATTAGAGATGTCTAATATCATTATATTGAATATGGAACAAAAAATGGCAGAATTTGATAGACTTGCAGAGTTAAAAGAAAAAGAAAAACAATTATTAACACCAAAGAAAACACTTACTTTAATTAATAATTATGATAGAGAGTCAAAATACACAAGTAAGAATGTAACAAGATATTTAAACGAAAAGAAAGAAATATTAACAGTACCTTATGACAATGTTTTTGCAGAAGCTGTACAAGAAGGTACTGCCGCAGAATTTTTCCTTAATCCTAGAATAAGAAAAATGGAAGATACAGAAGATAAAACAGCATTTTTGATAAGTGAACTTACAAGAGCTGAACAAGCAATTGTTTATAGAATGCAAGAATTACAAATGAGGGTTTGATAAACTTAGAAGGAGGAATCCTAATTATGAATTTGATGAACATATTAGCAATTTTATTAGTCATTACAATTGCAGTCTTTATAGTTGTTAGGATATTAATGGCAAGAAAAAAAGAAGAAGTTGAAGAAGAAGTTGAACAAGATGATAAGACATACACAATTGAAATGATGACAGCTTTTGTAAAAAGAAGACTAGATGAAATTACTAAAATAAATTTATATGATATAGGACTATCAGAAGAAGAATTAAAAAGAAGAAAAAATAAGAAATACGAATTGAAAAAAGCTTTAAAAGGATGTACATATGGAGACGTTAATGATAAGAAATATGTTAAAGAATTAATATATGATTTATTATCTAAAGAATATGGGACAGATGAAACAAACATATCAAAATCAATTCCTTTTGATATACCATCTTTACTAACAGCACAAGACAAATTTGACATTTTGATATATGTATATAAACAACAATTTGGGTATGAAGCTTTAACAGAATTTATAAAAAAATATAATTTAGCATCACTAAAATATATTTCAGGAGATGCTAAACCTTCTTATGTAATTACTTCAGAAGAGATAGACGACATATACGAAAAAGAAAATTTAGTGTTAAGCTTCCATGATAAATTGAGTATAGTAACTCAAAGAATATATCAATCATATAAAGGGTATAGCAGTATTGATGAAATAAGAGATATGAATATAGATGGTGTATCTGGAGGAGTTTCAGGATTACCAGAGAGCTTCTTAAGCCAAGTTGCACAAACAGACGGAGATTATCTTGACCAGATATTAGAAAATAAAGTGCCAAGAGCATGTGATAGTATTTGGATATTCTTCCAAGGTAAATCAATAAGACTTGCATTTTTAAGCTTTGGCTCAGAAAGTGAACTAAAAAGGGTATGCCAAAATATTTACAAATATAATAACCCAGGACAGCTATCAGACTCAAATGGTTATAAAATCAATGAAATGAAGGACGGTTCACGTGTCGTTGTTGTTAGACCATCATTCTCAGAAACATGGGCGTTTTTCGTAAGAAAATTCGACGTAAAACGTGCTACACTAGAACAAATTATTACATTCGACGGAAAAGAAAAAGCAATAGAATTACTAAAATTCTTAGTAAAAGGAGCAAGAATTATATCACTCACTGGTGAGCAAGGTTGTGGTAAAACAACAATGCTTATGGCAATGATTGAAAATATATATGAAACAATGAACATAAGGGTTCAAGAGGTTGCATTCGAGTTACACTTAAGAAAAATATATCCAACAAGAAATATTTTGTCTTTTAGAGAAACAGAAACAGTTTCTGGACAAGAGGGACTAGACGTTCAAAAGAAAACTGACGGTTCTGTAAACATAATTCGGAGAGGTTGCAACAGATCCAGTTGCTGCATGGATGATACAAGCTGCACAAGTTGCATCTAAATTCACATTATTTACTCACCATGCTAAGACTTTTCCAAACTTAGTAACAGCACTAAGAAACTCAATGCTTAGAACAGGAGTATTCAAAGATGAAAAAACGGCTGAAGAGCAGGTTATACAGGTTTTAAACTTTGATATACACTTGGTAAAAGACTTTAGAGGTAGAAGATATATAGAGAGGATAACAGAATGTATTCCAGTAGAAAATAAGAATGAATATACATTTGACCATAGAAAAGAAAAAACATTAGAAGGAAAACTTGACAAATTTATGGACAATGCTACACATTACTTTACAAAAATAACAGATAAAGAGACATATAGATATGTAAACATAATGGAATACATAGATGACGGATATGTTTTAACTAATAGAATTTCTGATACAAATTTAATTGAAATGAGAAATAATATGGATGATAGTGACATAGAAGATTTCGATAGATTTGTTGAAGAAAACTGGCATTTAAGAATTAAAGATGGATATGCAGGTGTTGAAACTATTGAAGACGAAACAAAAACGAAAAAAACAACTGCAAAAACTAAAACAAAGACAGCTAAAAAATAAAAGTATTATTTATCCAAAGAAAAACAAAACAAAATATTATAAAATCTAGAAACAAAGGAGGTGCTTTATAATATGCCATCAAATGAAGTTTTGATGTACATAATGGGAGGAAGCGTTTTAGTTCTTATCGCAATTGTTATTGCATATGTACTAATAAACAAAGCTCTAAATAAAGGAGATAGAAAATATGTAAGAGAATTAAGACAGGGAACTAAAACAAATAAATTTTCTTCTGAAGTGTTATATCAAAAACTATATATGATATATATAAAAGTACCTGGAATAAAAAGATATTTATTAAAATTAAGAAGAAGATTAGAGATAATAAATATTCAAGATGAATATCAAACAAGAAGACAAGCATCTTCTATCCTTACAAAAGCTTTAATAATTATAGTGCCTTTAACAATATTAATTATAGCACTCGCACATTCAAATACTTTATTATTAGGAATTTTAATAATATTTGAGATATTTATTATTGAGACAGTAATTGACGGTATGGTTAGTAAACTTGATAATAAGCTTTTAAAGGAACAGATAGAATTCTTTTCAGAAATAAGACATGCATATCATGAATATAACATGGTAGAAGAGGCTATATACCAAGTTTCACAAAATGACGAGCTAGAAGTTTCAAGACAAGGAGAAAAGATATATGAAATACTTATATCAGATGATCCAGAAGAAGAGCTTGAAAAATATTATGATATAGCACCAAATAGCTATTTAAAAGAGTTTGCAGGTATATCATACTTGACACGAGAATTTGGAGATAGAAAAACAGAAGCTGGAGCGTCATTGTATTTAAAAAACTTAAATAATATAACACAAGAAATGCAAATAGAGATATTAAAAAGGGATAAACTAGATTATGTTTTTCAAAGTTTGTCTGTAATTGCGATTGTTCCTATATTATTTATTGAAGCATTAAAAAATTGGGCAATTTCAAATTTTAGTTTTACAAGTAGTTTCTATGAAGGAAAAGTAGGATTAATCATACAAATGCTAATAATAGTTTTAACATTTACATGTTTCCTATTAATTAGAAAAGTTAAGGATACGACGTCAGATACAAATGCAAAAAACACTCAAAATCCATGGCAATCAAAACTATATAAGATACCAATAGTAAAGAAATTTGTTAACTTATTTATACCTAAAAAAGGAACAAAACCATATAAAAATTTGACAAAATTAATGAAAGATGCTGCTTCAAAAGATAAAATGGAGTGGATATACATAAACAAAATTTGCTTAACAGTAATAGTGTTTATAGCATCAATGTTCTTTATGGATAGAATACATAAAACTGCAATTGATTATATATATACCAATCCAACTACAGATTACAACTTAATATCAATGTCAGAACAAGAAGAAGAAGACGCAATGGAACTTACAGAAATAGATAATGTATTTCTTGATATGTTTAAAGGTCAGCAAAATGTAACTGTAGACCAAATAGCTTTAAGAGTTAGATATTCAGAATATTATGAAGAAGCTTCAGAAGAAGAAATACAAACAGCAGCAGAAAGAATATATACAAAACTTCAAACAGTAAATAGCGAATATATAAAATGGTTTGAAGTACTTATTGCATTAGTTTTTGCACTATGTGGATATATGGTACCTACATGGCTATTATATTTCCAAAAAATACTAAGACAACTTGAAATGGAAGATGAAGTAATGCAGTATCAAACAATAATTGTTATGCTCATGAAAATCGAAAGAGTAAATGTTGAGATGATACTTGAATGGCTAGAAAGATATGCAAAAATTTTTAAAGAACCAATATCAAAATGCGTAAATAACTATGAAAGTGGCGCTTGGGAAGCATTAGAGGAATTAAAAAACGATATATCATATCAACCATTAATCACAATAGTTGAAAGCTTACAAGCAGCAGTTGAAAAAATACCAATAAGGGAAGCATTTGATGAATTGGATACAGAAAGAGAATATTACCAAGAAAAAAGAAAAGCGTCAAATGAAAAACTAATTTCAAGAAAGGGAATGATTGGTAAAGGAATAGGATTTGCACCAATGGTTGTACTATTTGTGGGATATTTGATAGTTCCATTAGTTGCAATAGGACTTATGAGTATGACATCTTCATTCTCAGAAATGACGACAATGATGTAGAAAAAAGGAGGTAGAATATGGAAAATGCATCAAAGGCATTAATGATGGCAGGAGGAGTCTTAATTGCATTAGTTACAATTTCAATATTCTACTACATGTTTTCACAAATAAGTACATTTAGAAAACAAGTTGATGAAAATCCAACAGAAGCAGCTCTCTTAGCATTTAATCAAGGATTTGAATCATATAATAAAAAAATAATGTATGGTGCAGACTTAATTAGTGTTTTAAATAAAGCAATAGATAATAATAGAAGTTATGATGTAGAGACTGGTTATGAAGGACCATACTATATGGATATAGTATTTGTACTTAAGAATAATTTAGAAACAAGAGTAGAAACTTTTGTATTAAATAGTACAGGGGTTGGATATGATAGGACTAAGACAGACAATGTAGACACAGTATTTGAGGCAAATAAAGAGTATTCTTTGAAAATAGACGGAGAAAAGATAAAAACATTGCTTATAGAAGGATTAAGCTGGAAAGATGAAGATGACAAAATATATAACAACCAAGAAAGTTCTGTTTCAACTTATACTCCGGGCTGCAGAACATATACAGTTACATATTACCCAGCAGCTGAATTTAAAAGAAGAGTATTTTATTGTCAAGGAACAGAGTATGATGAAGGAACTGGCAGAATTGTAAAAATGATTTTTTATGAAAAATAATTGTGATTTAGTATAATTATTTTTATAGACAATATATAGAAAATTTGAAAGGAAAAGTATATGGAAAATGCAGTAAAAGCATTACTTATTGCAGCTGGTATATTAATACGGTATACTAATATTATCCTTATTTACATATGAAATGATGTATGTTTCAAATAATGCAAAAGCGTATGAGGCAGAGGTTCAAACAACACAAACAAGAGAATTTAATGCACAATTTGAAATATATGCAAATAAAGAAACAATTACAGCACAAGAAGTTATAACTTTATATAGCTATATTCAAGAATGGAATAGAGATAATGTATCAACAGTAATTACTTTATCTAGATATTCAACAAATAGCATGGATTTAAAAAGACTTATATCAGGAAGTCTAACAGTTGAAGAATTCCTAGATAGAAACCATGATAAATTGTTTACTTGTCAGCTTGGATATGATGACAATGCTATTGCAGCACGAGTTAATGAAGTTATAATTAAGGAAAAATACATTTTATAGTTAAAAATTATTGCAGAATATAGTCTAAAGTGGTATAATTAAAGAGGTATATTGTTATGAAAAAAATCGTTGTTTCAATAATACTTATAGTAATTATAATAGTTGCAATTATAGTTTTAGGTATTAGTGATAGAAATAGGAAAATTGCTCAAATTTCAGAATTTAACAGTCAATTTGAAAAATA
>CALXJN010000090.1 GCA_944388635.1 uncultured Clostridia bacterium | reverse complement strand
CTTTTATTATTTTCATGTCTTTTTCGTTTTTTATTGTTTCTACATTACATATTTTTGCTAGGTTGGTTATTAGGTTTCCTGTGTTATGGTTTGGAGTTTCTAAGATATATGTTAATTCGTCGTTTTTTGATTTATATAGATTTACGATTATGTCTTTTTCTTTGTCTAAATAGAATTTGTTGAAATAAGCTAATTTTTCCATTAACTAAAAACCTCCATTTTTTATTTGGTCAGTTCGGGGACAGGTTTGGACTGACCATTTTTGGTCACTTTAGGGACGCTACTTTTTTTAATGTTATCTTTTATTGTAACATAAAAATAGAAGGTTGGCAATAAGTTATGTAAATTTTATTTCTGTTATAAACTTTCTAAACATTTCTCTGTGTATTTTCTATCTAATGTATAAAAACTATTTATACTAGACATTAATGAATATAAACTTGTTTTTTCTTTTTGGAATGAATAATATTTCTTTTTTATTTTTCCTTTTATTCTTCTATAATTTGCATAGTTTTTATTATTTTTTCTACCTAAAAAAATAAAATTTTCATTATTTGAGTATATTCTTGTTTTCTTATTTAGTTCTAATTTTTCTTTTTTTAAAAAATCTTGTAAGCTTATCAAACATTCTTGTAAATATTTCTTTGATTCATGAAATAGCAAGAAATCATCTTGATATCTCACATAATATTTTATTTTTTGTATTTCTACATACTTCATTAAATGCTTCTTCTATATTTTTAATTATACATATATTTTCATATAAATTATTATTTCTTTTCATTTTCACCTCTCATCTATCAAAAAAGCAGTAATATATTTACTGCTCAAAATAGTTCTAAAATCTACTCCTCTTCATTTATACAATTACTAACAAGTATATTTATCTATTTTCCTTTATAGTATTATTCATACTAAAGGACATATACTGTTTCTACATTATCTCTTATATAAACTTTATTTATATAACCACAGTTTGTAGAAGCTATGGGCGAATACCTTGCGAACCATTATCTTCATTATCATTGCCTTCATCAGAATTCGAATTGCACAAGTTATAGTTGTTCGTGTTCACTCCGCTATCTCCTACATTAGCCACATTGAAGTTTGCATTGTTAGAGTTCACATTGACTGAACGGGAAGCGACCACCTAACATATATGCCCTAAATTGATTTTATCCAACCAATAGTAAATTTTGATATATCATCTATTCTTTCTCCAAATTTTAAATATCTTTTATTATTTATAATTTGTTTATCAAAACACATATTTATTAAAAAATCTATTACTTTTAATTTTGCAATTGTTTTGTCTAATATTTCTAATTTTCTTTCTTTTTCTCTTGTTGAATTTGCTTCATATACTAGTTCTAATAAATCATAACTATTAGTTCTAATTCTGTTTTTTAATTCTATATCTTTTTTAGGAAAATTATCTAAATTTTTATCAATATTTATTATTAATTCCCTTATATATTGAATTACTTTAAATTTTTCCTCTTTCATTTATTACCTTTCTTACTAATTTAATTGTTTCTTCAATTTTTTCATTTTCAATTTCTTTTAGTAAAATGTTATAAATATCTTCTCTGTTTTTCTTTCTTTTAACATATGTTATAGCTTTATTTAGATACTTATCATAATTGTTTAAATTTTTATTATCGCTTTTTTCATCAGTTCTATATGAATTTCTTTTATCTAAAATTATATAGTTAATTTTTTTGTTTTCAAGTGTTGCGATTATCTTGTTCAGATTATTTCTTGGAAAAGCTGAAACATATATGTTATTTTGCACCAATTTTATTTTATAATTAAATATATATGATATTATGCATGCATCTTTTCCATATGTGTATACAAACTTTCCAATTTTTATCATAACTATGTCATGAATTGTTACTCTTTTTATATCTTTTACTGTGTCTATTATGCTCATATTTTCTTACTTATTCTCGGGGAGTCCAAAGGCCTCCCTGATTTATATTTTGCTCAAATTTCCCTCCTCTTTTTGTGTATTTTTACGTATTAATATGCTATATCCCATTGTCCACTTGCATTTTCTTCGACTTCGATATCAGATGGTAGAATCACTATTGGGCGAATACCTCGCGAACCAAAACCTACATCATCATAGCCTTCATCAGAATTCGAACTGCACAAGTAAAAGTCGTACGCGCCCACAGCGCCAGAGCCTACGACAGCCACATTGAAATAGGCACGGCTAGAGCGCACATAGACTGAACGAGAAGCGACCAGATATTCATAGCTTCCATCTTCTCCAAATATATATTTGAGTCTATCAGCATTTATCATGCTTGTTGCATCGGCTCCACTTGGTTCACCTGAATACATGTAAATAAGTTGTTCTCCCATTTGTCCATATGCATACCAATCATTTTCAAATGTTTGTGCTTCTTCTTCTGATGTCGCTTTTTTCCAATAATCAGTTCCTGATGTACTTGGGAAATAGTAATTTACTTTTTTATTAGCATAATCCCCTGGATCTGGTCCAAATGTATAGGTGTCAAAATTTAAACTATCCACATTAAATCCTGTTACGTAATTTATATCTTCCAGTGTTATACTTCTTGATGTTACTGTCTTTCCTTGTATTTCTCCTCCATATCCTGAACATGCTTGTTTTAAATCATTTTCATAACTTAACCATTTTTCTGCACTTCCATATAAATTAAATCCATTTGCTATTGGACTTTCTGTTGTTAATAGTACATTTCCACTTTCATCTTTTCCAAATATTATCCAGTTACTTTGTTCATTTGCTGTATATGTTACTTTTTGTCCTATCATTTCATCTGTATATACATCTCCTAATGTCGTTCCCATTTCATCTTCACTTGCATATGGTCCTGTAATATTTCCCTTACTATCTATCTTGTACCACCTTTGACTATCTGGAAAATATACTTTTATTCCATCTTTTGCCTCTGCATTTGTATTATTTTTTGAAAATTCTTCATTCATATCATCCGCATTTATATTGGTTTCACCATTTTTTCTTGCTAATACTCCTACATATGCTACTGATATTCCTTCCTTTTCTGCTCCAATTTCTGTCCTTTCTGCCGCATCACTTGCTCTGGTTAATATTCCATTTTCTCCTGTTAATGTCGCAATTGTTACTCCTGCTAGTATTAGCAAGACTATGATTGTGATCACCAATGCGATTAAAGTAATACCATTTTTATTTTTTAATTTTTCTTTCATTTGTATTTCTTCCCTTCCTTTGCTTTTTATTTTCTTAGTGTCAGTTACTCTAGGAAAATCTATAAATCCATACAAATGAATAACCTCATGCGATTCACGATATTTGTTTTTAACAATTTTTTAAATTTTTTTCTTTTTTTAATAAAAAATTGCTAATAATTTTTTTGCTTTTTTCATTGACATTCTCACTTTTTATTGGTATTATTTTTACATAAAAGAATTTCTTAGAGTAACTAACTCTAAGAAATTCTTTTACTATATTTAGTTATTTATTCCAACTTTTTATTCTTTCAATTGCTTTTATCGTATTTTCTTTTGTTCCAAAAGCTGTTAGCCTGAAATAGCCTTCACCATGAGGTCCAAAACCACTTCCTGGTGTTCCCACAATGTTTACTTCTTCTAATAATTTATCAAAGAATTCCCATGATGTCATACCTTCTGGTACTTTTAGCCATACATAAGGAGAATTTACTGCTCCATAAACAGTAAAACCTGCTTCCTCTAATCCATTTTTGATAATTTTTGCGTTTTCTTTATAATATCTTATATTTTCTTCTATCTGTTTTCTTCCTTCTTTTGTATATGTTGCTTCTGCCGCTCTTTGTACAATATATGATACACCATTAAATTTTGTACAAGTTCTTCTATTCCAAAGTTTATTAAATGATACCTCTTCTCCATTTTTTGTATAACCTTTTACTGTTTTAGGAATCACCACATAAGCACATCTAACACCTGTAAATCCTGCTGTTTTTGAATAACTTTTAAATTCTATTGCCACCTCTTTTGCACCTTCTACTTCGTATATACTGTGTGGTATGTCATCTTCTTCTATAAATGCTTCATATGCTGCATCATATAAAATGACACTATTGTTTTCTTTTGCATAATCTACCCAAACTTTTAAATCTTCTTTTGTTAATACGGTTCCTGTTGGATTGTTTGGAAAACATAGATATATCATATCTACTTTTTCTTTTGGTAATTCTGGTTTAAAATCATTTTCAGCAGTTACTGGTAAATATACAATATTTTCATATGTTCCTGTTTTTTCATCATATTTACCACTTCTACCAGACATCACATTTGTATCCAAATATACTGGATATACTGGATCTGTAATGGCTACTTTATTATCTTCAGCAAATATGTCTACAATATTGCCACAGTCACATTTTGCTCCATCTGATACAAATACTTCATCTAG
>CALXJN010000089.1 GCA_944388635.1 uncultured Clostridia bacterium | reverse complement strand
AGAATGCATCAGATGCAAGAATTGCACCTTGTGTAACACCTTCTCCTATAAGTTCTTTTGAGTGTTCAACACATTGTTTAACAGCCCAAATACGATTTACTTGTCCGGGACCAATTCCGATTGTTTGCTTATCTTTTGCAAGAACTATACCGTTTGATTTTGCAAATTTTACAACTTTAAGTCCGAATAACATATCTTCAAGTTCTTTATCAGTAGGCTTTCTATCTGTTACAACTTTATAGTCATCTAAAAGCTTAGCATCTATTGTTTGAACAATAATTCCGCCGTTGATTTTCTTTATATCATAAGAACCTTCTGGTTGCTTTACAGTAATTGTAGGAAGCTCAAGAAGTCTTAAATTTTTCTTTTGTTTTAAAAGTTCTAGTGCTTCTTTTTCAAAAGAAGGCGCAACTATTACTTCTAAGAAGATTTCTTTCATTTCTTCTGCCATTTTTAATGTAACTTCTCTATTTACTGTAACGATTCCGCCAAATATTGAGGTTTTATCAGCATTAAATGCTTTTGTCCAAGCTTCGTATATATCTTTTCCAGAACCTACTCCGCAAGGATTTCCGTGTTTACAAGCAACAACTGTTGGCTCATCAAATTCTTTTAATAATTCTAAAGCACCATTTGTATCGTTTATATTATTAAATGAAAGCTCTTTTCCGTTTAATTGAGTTGCAGTTGTAAGCGAACCTTCACATTTTCCAACTTCTTTATATAAAGCTGCTTTTTGGTGTGGATTTTCTCCATATCTCATATCTTGAACTTTTTCGTAAGTAAGTGTTAAAGTATTTGGGAAGCTCTCATCATGTCTTTCGTGCTTTATGTAGTTGCAAATCATTGCGTCGTAGTTTGCTGTGTGCTCAAATACTTTGTTCATTAAATAAAATTTAGTATCTAAAGAAACTGCTCCATTTGATTTAAGTTCATTTAAAACGAGTTCATAATCTTGTGGATCTGTTATAACTGTAACGTCTTGATAGTTTTTTGCTGCACTTCTTAGCATTGTAGGACCACCAATGTCGATGTTTTCAACGCATTCTGTTCTTGTTACACCTTCTTTTAAAATTGTTTGTTTAAATGGATAAAGGTTAACAACAACAAAATCTATTGTATCAATGCCTAAATTTTTTAATTGTTCCATATGCTCTTTTTTTGCTCTCATTGCAAGTATTCCGGCATGTACTTTTGGGTGAAGGGTTTTGACTCTTCCGTCTAAGCATTCAGGGAAACCTGTAAGCTCAGAAATTTCAATTGCATTAACTCCTTCTTCTTTAAGTTTTTTGTATGTACCACCTGTTGAAATTATTTCTATACCTAAAGAAGATAATTCTTTTGCAAATTCAACTATACCTGTTTTATCAGATACACTAATTAAAGCTTTCATGATTAATCTCATTCCTTCCTAGAGGCATAAATCTGGTTGGAAAAGAATTGTAATTATTTTCAACCTTACCTCCATAATATAAATTTATTACAAAATACATTATATACCAAAATTCATTATAATACAAGAAAAAATATTCTGTTAACCTAAAATTAGCCCAAAAATTCACACAAAAACCATTGAAAAAAATTTATCTTATTGATATAATATGGGCATAATAATTACAAAGGAGGAAGTAATATGTTAAAAGCAAACGTAGGTTGGAGCACAAAAGCAGACAATTTTGAATCAGGAAAAGAATCTGCAAGCCAAGCAGTAAAAGATTTAATTCAAACTAAAGTGGCATTTTTATTCATGTCATCAGACAATAACACAGAGGAAGTGTTAAGAGGAGCAAAATCAGAATTAGGTACAGCACCAATTGTTGGTTGTACTTCTAGTGGAGGAATCATAGTTCCAGAAGGCTATGTTTCATCTGAAAATGGATTTTCAGGAATACTTGCTTTAGGAGATCCAGAACTTACAGTGGGAGTTGCTGGTTTTGCAAAAGAGGGTACTGCAAGACAAACTGGCGCAAGAGTTGCTGTTGAAGCAATGAAACACGCCGGAACTTGTGATGTGCCTTCTTATTTTTATATGGTAGCTTCTCCAGGAGAAGAGGAAGATTATCTAAAAGGAATTGAAGATGTAATTGGTAGAGTTCCTTTCTTTGGAGGAAGTGCAGCTGATAATACAATATCAGGAGAATGGAAAATATTTACAAATGACAAAATATTTGCAGACGGAGTTGCTGTTGCATTTTTCTATACAGATAAGCCAATGGCAAATGTATATACAGGTGCATACCATGAAACAACAAATTCTGGAATTATTACAAAGATAAAAGGAAAAAGAACATTAATGGAAATTGATGGAGTTCCAGCAATTGAAAAATATTCTGAATGGACAGGAAAGAAAATAAAAGACTTAGAAGGTGGAAAGTTATTAGTAGAAACTATTACAGCACCACTAGGCGTAAAAGACAGATTAGGAGATCTTGTGGCTATTCGTCACCCAATGAGTGGAAATGATGATTTATCTATGAATATTGGTAATAATTTAGCTGTAAATACTGCTGTAATTCAAATGCAAGCAACAGTAGATGAATTAATAGAGTCTACAGGAAAAACATTAAAAGAGCTAAATAATAGATTAGACGGAGAACCAGGAGCTTATCTACTTGTACATTGTGGAGGTAGAAAAGTTGGTATTGGAGATAGAATAAATGAAGTTACAAAAGAGCTAAAAAAACAAGCTGGAGATGTACCTTTCATAACTATATTTACATTTGGTGAATATGGTGTTGAAGACCATGGTGAAAATACTTGTGGAGGCTTAATGCTATCATTTGTTGCATTTGGTAAATGAAGAGATGGGGAAAAACCAAAATCAAGGAGGAAAAATATGAAAAATTTAATTGGCTATGATTGGAAGGATGCATCTGACGGAGCTACAATAGATGTAACAAATCCAGCAACAGGCGAACTTATAGCTACAGTTCCAAATGTAACTGATGCAGATGTTGATGAAGCTGTAAAAGTAGCAATCGTAGAACAAAAGAAATGGGCTGAAAGGTCTATTTATGAAAGAGGAGATATCCTATATAAATTTGTAGATTTAGTTGAAGAAAATAAGGATAGACTTGCAAAATTATTGCAAGAGGAAACTGGTAAGCCTATAAAAGAAGCTTATGGAGAAGTTGCAAATGTAAGAATTGGTGTAAGAGCATTTGTTGAAAGAGCAAAGCATTTATATAATGAGAGCATTCCAGAAGGTCAAGAAGCTGGTAATGAAAAAACAATTCAAATTACAACAAGAGCGCCTTTGGGAGTAATTGCAGCAATTATACCTTTTAACTTCCCAAGTGACCTTTTCTGCCAAAAGGTACCACCAGCATTGATGATGGGAAATAGTATAATTGTAAAACCTTCAAACTATAATCCTTTAACATTGATTGAATATGTTAAATTAATGCTTGAGGCAGGAGTGCCTGCTGGTTGTATTCAAGTTTTGACAGGAGACGGACCAAAAGCAGGGCAAGCACTTGCAAGACATCCAGGAGTACACCTTGTATCTCTTACAGGAAGTACAGCTGCTGGAATTCAAACTATGGGAACAGCTTCTCATAATTTGACACATGTAATGCTTGAACTTGGAGGAAATGATGCATTTATTTTCTTGGAAGACGGAGATATGGATTTGGCAGTGAAGGAGACTATCTGGGGAAGATTATACAATGGTGGCCAAGTTTGCTGTGCAAGTAAGAGATTTTTAATCCATAATTCTAGAAAAGCAGAATTTATTCAAAGAATGAAGGAAGTAATTGACGGTTTAAAAGTTGGAGATCCAGCAGAAATGGATACTGATATGGGACCATTAATAAATGAACAAGCTGCAATGAGAGTGGAGGAATATGTAAATAAGACTGTATCAGAAGGTGCAAATATAGTATGTGGTGGAAGAAGATATGGAGCATATTATTATCCAACTATACTTGATAATGTAACTAAAGATATGGAAGTTGCAAAAGATATGGAAATCTTTGGACCTGTAATACCGGTTATAGGATTTGATGATGTTGAAGAAGCAATTGATATTGCAAATAGCTCTTCTTATGGATTATGTGGTTGTGTTATAACTAAGGATTATTCTAAAGGATTAAAGATTGCTAAAAGATTAGAATGTGGTGGAGCAATTGTAAATGGAGCAAGCTTCTTTAGAAGTTTCGAAATGCCATTTGGTGGTTGGAAACACAGCGGAATAGGAAATGAAGGAGTTCTTACTACATTACAGGAAATGAGCAGATTAAAAACGATTATATTGAAAAATATATTATAAGAGAAAAGTCTCAGATAAATAATATCTGAGACTTTTTCTTTTGCTTAAAATTTGGGTATTTACAAATGTAAACTAGTATAATAAAATAGCATTATAAATATAAGACTGAAGGTGTGAGACTGGTGGAGGAAAAATTAAATAGATTATTTAAAGAGTGCTTAAGTGAACTTGAGACAATCGGAATAGATATATTGAATAAGGAAAAATTTGGTAATATAGATATAAATATTTCTAAGAGAAATAATAAGAGATATGGTGCATGCAAACAGGATGAGCCAGATATTAAAACAAAATATATCGAGAAA
>CALXJN010000088.1 GCA_944388635.1 uncultured Clostridia bacterium | reverse complement strand
GAGTACAGGACACATAATTGTGGAGAGTTAAGAAAAGAAAATATCGGACAAATAGTTAAAATTGCAGGTTGGGTTCAATCTATAAGAAATTTAGGAGGATTAGTTTTTATAGATATAAGAGACCAATATGGTATAACTCAAGCTGTAACGTCAGGAGATAGTAATTTAGTTGAAGAAGTTTCTCATATAATGACAGAATCTACAATTTCAGTAGAGGGAAAAGTTAGGTCAAGAGGAGAAACGGCAATAAACAAAGATATGCCAACAGGAGAAATCGAAGTCGAAATTGAAAAAATTGAAGTTTTAGGCAAGAGATTAAAACCATTACCTTTTGAGATTAATTCAGAAATAGAGGCAAGAGAAGATTTAAGACTACAATATAGATTTTTAGATTTAAGAAATGAAAAGCTAAAAGAAAATATATTACTAAGAGCAAAAATACTACAATTTTTAAGAGAGCAGATGATTAAAAGAGGATTTACAGAAGTACAAACTCCAATTCTTACTACTTCATCTCCAGAAGGTGCAAGAGATTATTTAGTACCAAGCCGTGTTCACCCAGGCAAATTTTACGCACTTCCACAAGCTCCACAACAATTTAAACAATTGCTTATGGTTTCAGGAATAGATAAATATTTCCAAATAGCGCCTTGCTTTAGAGACGAAGACGCAAGAGCAGACAGAGCGCCTGGAGAATTTTACCAATTAGATATGGAAATGGCTTTTGCAACACAAGAAGATGTATTTGAAGTTATGGAACAAGTAATGTATGAGACATTTGTCAAATTTTCAAATAAAAAAGTTGCAGAGCACCCATTCCCAAGAATAACATACAAAGATGCAATGCTTAAATATGGCTCTGATAAACCAGATTTAAGAAATCCACTTTTAATACAAGATGTAACAGAAATATTTAAAGATTCAGGATTTAATGCTTTTAAAGATAAGAGTGTAAGAGTTATAGTTACAGATAATATGCAAGATAAGCCTAGAAGATTTTTTGATGAAATGATTGAATTTGCAACATCTGAAGAATGCGGAGCAAAAGGACTTGCTTGGGTTAAAGTTCATGAAGACGGTACATTACAAGGTTCTATTGCAAAATTTATAGATGAAGAGCATAAGAATGCTTTACTTGAAAAAACAGGAGCAAAGCCAAATTCTGCAATTTTCTTTATAGCAGATAAAGAAAATGTTGTTTCAAATATTGCAGGAGAAGTGAGAAAAGAATTAGGAAAAAGACTAGATTTAATTGAAAAAGATGTATTTAGATTTTGCTGGATAATTGATTTCCCTATGTATGAATTAAATGACGAAGGCAAAATTGAATTTAGCCATAACCCATTTTCTATGCCACAAGGCGGAATGGAAGCATTAAAAAATAAAAATCCATTAGAAATTCTTGCTTATCAATATGATATAGTATGCAATGGAATTGAACTTTCATCAGGAGCTGTAAGAAACCATGATCCAGAACTCATGATAAAAGCGTTTGATATTGCTGGATATTCGAAAGAAGTAATTGAAGAGAAATTCGAAGCATTATTTAATGCTTTCCACTATGGCGCACCACCTCATGCAGGTATTGCACCAGGTGTAGATAGAATGATAATGCTTCTAGCCGATGAACCAAATATAAGAAGTGTAATCGCATTCCCAATGAATAGCAAGGCTCAAGACTTATTAATGGGTTCACCAGGAGTAGTTACTGATGAGCAACTAAGGGATGTACATATAAAATTAGATATTAAGAATAAATAGTATAACACCTGAATATATTTTATCTAAATAAAATGTATTCAGGTGATGATATTTTGAAAACAGTATATGTAAATATAGATGATGATATAAATAAAAGAAAAGCGAGAAAAATTGCAAAAAAACTATATAAGATAAATAGAAAAGAAGATATAGTAATTGCACTTAGCAAAAATTTAATGAAAAATGAAATTTTAAATGCTAATATAGAAGAGTTTGGCTTGAAAAAGCTAGACGGGAAATGGCTTTTTAAATTTTTATTATATAATATTATAGAATATGTTTGTAAAGTTAAAGGCAAAATACCAGAAACGCAAAATGTAGCGATTTTAATTAATTCAAAAGATGATATAGTAATCGGCCAAATTTCAGAAATTGCAAAAAGTGTAAAGACATTAAAAATAATTAGTAATCATGTAAATGATTTTGATTATCTTGAAGAAGAGCTCTATTTTGAATATGGAATAGCTATGCAAATAACTAATAATAAAAGGAAGAGCTTATTAAATACGGACATTATAATTAATTTTGATTATAGTGAAGAAGAACTAAATGAATATTACATAAAAGCAGAAGGAATTATAATAAATTTGCAAGGAAAAATAACTTTAAAAAATTTTTCGGGTATTAATATAGATGATTATGAAATTGATTATGAAAAAGGCAATTTCGAAGAGTTTACAGAAGAAAATGATTATGAAAAAAATATAATTTATGAAAGCTATATTTATAGAAGAGATACTTTATTAAATATTCAAAATCAATTAAAACGTGATAATGTAAGACTTGTAGGGCTTATACAAGACAACGGGAAATATTATTTAAAAAGTTCTTGACAAACCAAAAATATTAGCGTAATATATTAGATAATTAGTTAATTTAGTTCACTTTTTAGGAGGTAACGAAATGGAAAATAAAGAAATAATATTGACACAAGAAGGTTATGATAAAATAGAGAAAGAATTGGAGTATTTAAAAACAGAAAAAAGAAGTGAGATTGCAGAAAGAATAAAAGTTGCTTTAGGATTTGGAGACTTATCAGAAAACTCTGAATATGATGAAGCTAAAAATGCGCAAGCTCAAAATGAAATAAAAATAGCAGATCTTGAGAACAAATTAAGATATGCAAAAATTATCAATGAAGCCGAAATAGATACAAATACAGTTCAAGTAGGAAATACTGTTAAAATAAGAGATTTAGAGTTTGATGAGGACTATGAATACACAATAGTTGGTTCAACAGAAGTAGACTTGTCACAAAATAAAATATCTAATGAATCTCCAATTGGTTTAGCTTTAATTGGTGCTAAAAAGAACCAAGTTGTAGAAGTTCATATACCAGACGGTATAGCAAAATACAAAGTATTAGGTATATCAATCGCTAAATAGGTAAAAATATATATAATTCTCTAGTTAAATCTAGAGAATTTTTTTATTTTTTTAAATATGTGTTGAATTTTTTTATAATTTATTATAAAATTTATAAGACATAGGCTAAATTAAAGTATTTTACTAAGGAAGGAATGATTTTGAATATATGATAACACTCGATGATGTTAAAAATAATGAAGAAGTTCAAGCTCTAGTGCAAGGAGCTCAAAAACAATTAAATGAACTTGGATATACAGAACATTCTCAAAGACATGTTGGTATTGTCTCAATAAGAGCAGGAGAAATTTTAAGAGAACTAGGTTATCCAGAAGACAGAATAATGCTTGCAGAAATAGCAGGTTATTTGCACGATATAGGAAATTGTGTAAATAGAAAAGACCATGCACATTATGGAGCATTACTTGCATACAACATACTCAAAGATATGGGAATGGATGTGACAAGTAGAACAGAAATAATGATGGCAATTGGTAACCACGATGAAGAAACAGGAACAGCTGTAAGTGATATATCGGCAGCCCTTATCCTTGCAGATAAATCTGATGTGCATAGAGACAGGGTTACAAACAAAACAATGGCCACATTTGACAAACATGATAAAGTAAATTATGCTGTTACAGATGCAAAACTTGTAATTAACAAAGAAGAAAGAAGAATAACTTTAGACATTCAAATAGATACAGAGCTTTGCCCAGTAATAGATTATTTCGAAATATTTATTGATAGAACAGTTATGAGTAAATATGCTGCTAAATATTTAAATGTGTGGTTTGAATTAGTAATAAATGGAACTAAATTATTATAAAAGAAAGGAAAGTGATACAAATTGGAAAGAAAATTAAAGATTGCATTAATAGTATTAATAATTTTACTAATTAGCTTAGTTGGCTTTGTAGGAGTATACTCAAAAGGAGTGTTTTCATACAAAAGCACATTACCAGATTATGAGCTTTCTTCAGAGCTTACAGGGAAAAGAATAACATATTTTAAAGTTGATGACGGCGAAGAAGAAAAGATATATGATAAAAATGGTAAAGAAGTAGAAGAAATACCAGAAGATGCCAACGAAGAAGAATATACAAAAGAAAATGTAAAAATTAATGCAGAAGAAAATCTAAAAATCGAAAACTATGAAAAATCTAAGAAAATATTAGAGGGAAGATTAAATGATTTAGGAGTAGAATACTACAATATTAGATTAAATGAAAATACAGGAGATATGGTAGTAGAACTTGATGATAATGTAATAACAGATACGCTTTTACAATACTTACTCGCAAAAGGAGATTTCTCAATAACAGATTCAGAAGACGGAACACTTTTATTAGATAGGTCTGATATTAAAAATGTTTCAGTTGTTTATGGAAATAGCGAAACAGGTGCAGTTATTATATATCTAGACATAAAATTTAATGATAAAGGTGCTAAAAAGTTAGAAGAAGTTAGTAGAAATTATTTAAAAGTAGAAGAAAATGCCGAAGGTGATGAAGGAGAAGATTCAAGCAATACTGAGCAAAAACAAGTTACAATGTCAATTGAAGGAACAGAATTTTTAACATCATATTTTGCAGAAGTAATGACAAATGGAGAACTTACAATCGCTGTTGGAACAGGAACTGATGATAATACTATCTATCAATATTCAACACAAGCAGAAGTATATACAATGCTTTTAAATAATGACGAAATGCCTTTGACATATAAAATAGAATCAACAGAATATTTTTCAAGCAATATAAGCATGGATACATTATATATAATAATTGGAGCTATAGGTGCAATATCATTAATAATCATTATATATTTAATAATTAGATTTAGAATAGATGGATTATTTTCTAGTATTTCATTTATTGCTGCAATGGCAATGCTTTTATTAATGATAAGATACACATCAACAAAAATATCACTCGGAGGAATGGCAGCAATATTAGTACTTATATTATTTGATGCATATTTTATGAAAAAAATATTAGAAAGTATCAAAGAAAATAAAACTTTGGAAAATGTTAAGTACACAACTTATGGAACATATTTACAAAAACTTGACATAATTATAACACTTTTAGTAATTGCTGTTGTATTTACATTTATGCCTGAAGTACAAGTATTTTCAATTGGTATGACATTATTTTATGGAATTATAAGTTTAGTTATTGCAAATTTGTTACTTATGAGAGGTATGCTTATTACAAAATATGAGATTACTAAAAAATAAGGACTTTAGAAAGGAATGAAATAAAAAAATGAAGAAAAAACTAATAGTTTTTGGAATAGCTTTAATAATTATAATAGTCGGATTAGTAATGGCATTTATGCTTAAATTTAATAGGAGTCTAGAATTTGGTGGATATACGACTTTAAATGTATACATGAAGGAAACATCAAATATTGATGATGTAAAACAAATAGTTGAAGAAGCATTTAACGGAGAATA
>CALXJN010000087.1 GCA_944388635.1 uncultured Clostridia bacterium | reverse complement strand
CTTTACAATTAAGTAAATCAAATAAAGTTTTAACAATCTCAATAGGTCTTTCACAAACAACCCTCCTTTCTACCTTTTGGAGAAAGGCATATAAATAATACTATATATTTTTATTTTTGTCAATTCTACATTTTATGACATTTTTTATGTAAAACATATTCCTATATGTATATAATCAAAAAATACAAATAAAACCAAAATTTTAAAAAATAACACTATATAAAAAGCAATATCTAACCATTTTTATAATTGCCAAAAAGGAGTGAAAAACAAGTAAACCTAAAAAAACACTAGAAAATAAGCAAAAAAAATAGACTATAATAAAATAGCCATAAAGTAAAACAAACGTCAAAGTTTCATTTTGTGCAATGTATCGCGTGCAACAAGTTGTCCTTTCCCTTATTCTTTCTAGCTTTTTCCCTCACTCTTTCCTGTTTTTTTGAAATGTTGTTTTAGCATATATTTTTTATAAATTACATTTATTTCTGCACCGAAGCAAAATTATATAAATTATTGCATATAGCCACATCATAACCAATATTATTGTTGCTAAACTTCCATATATTATAGAAAAATTTGTGAAAATATCTACATAAATTGAGAAAAAATAAGATACTACAAACCAACCGTATTGCCGAAAATATAGCGCCGGGAATTTGATTCTTTAACTTACTCCCCTCTTTATTTGGTATAAACCTATACATTAAGACAAATATTAAAAATAAAAACATAATAACTAATATTTCTCTTATATTCAAAATAAAAGCAATTATCTCATTAAGAGCAGAAAATTTTTCTTCTATTACTTCACTTATTTTATTACCAAAAACAATCAAAATTAACATCATAATAATTGTAAGTATGACAATTATAGTACCTAATATTCCCTTAATTCTTAATCTTATATAATTTTCCCTATCTTTACTTTTATATATAGAAGAAATACCTACACTTAGTGAATAAAAACTATTCGCTGCTGACCATAATAAGAATATAGCTGATATAGATATTGCTTCAAACGACTTTGAATATACTTCTTGAATTATATCTAATACACTATTTTTAGTCACAGCAGGAAGAAAAGCCTCTAAAATATATATCAGTGTTTCTCTCTCGATATTTATATATTTTATCAAGCTTAATAATAAAATTATAAAAGGAATAAATGATAAAAAAGTAAAGTAAGCACATTTAGCGGCATATTCACTTACATGGTCATTATCTAATTTTGTAAAAAATAAACCAATAGTTTTTATAATTCTTTTCATAATTCATATTTCTCCCTTTTATTATATTATTTCGAAAAAAAATAAAAATAACCACTATGTTTTTAAGCACAATGGTTATTAAAATAATTTATTTATAATTTTTTAAGTATGTATCCATTTTATCCAAAAATTCTTCATTATTTCTGCTAGCTACCATTTGATTTAAAAGCTGTTCTGTAACATCAGCAGTAGATAAGCTAGATAAAGCTTTTCTAAGAGCAAATACTGTTTCTAACTCTCTTTGAGATAATAGTCTTTCCTCTCTTCTAGTACCAGATTTATTTATATCTATCGCTGGGAAAATACGTTTTTCAGATAATTTCCTATCCAAGTGAACTTCCATATTACCGGTTCCCTTAAATTCTTCAAATATGATATCATCCATTTTACTTCCAGTTTCCACTAATGCTGTTGCAAGAATTGTTAGGCTTCCACCATTTTCAATATTTCTAGCAGCTCCAAAAAATCTTTTTGGCTTATACAAAGCTGTTGGATCAAGTCCTCCAGATAAAGTCTTTCCAGAAGGTGGAACTACTAAGTTATATGCTCTTGCAAGTCTCGTAATACTATCAAGAAGAATTACAACATCTCTATTTTGCTCTGTTAATCTTTTAGCTCTTTCTAATACCATTTCAGCAACTTTAACATGATGCTCTGGCAATTCATCAAAAGTAGAATAGATTACATCACCTTTAATTGAACGTTTCATATCTGTAACTTCTTCAGGTCTTTCATCTATTAATAAAACTATAAGTTCTATTTCTGGATTGTTAGTTGTAATGCTATTTGCAATTTTCTTTAATAAAGTGGTCTTACCAACTTTAGGAGGAGCAACAATCATTCCTCTTTGTCCTTTTCCAATAGGAGAAATTAAATCGATTATTCTTGTTGCTATCTCTTTTGGTTCAGTTTCTAACTTTAATCTTTCATTTGGATGAATTGGTATAAGTTCATCAAAATTTTTTCTTTTCATTGCAACATCTGGAGAATCTCCATTTACATCTCCTACAAATATTAATGCTGGGAATTTTTCTCCTTCTTTAGGAAATCTTGCAATACCTTTAACTTTATCTCCTGTATTTAATCTAAATCTCTTTATTTGTATAGGAGAGATATAGACATCTTTAGGTGTAGATAAATAATTATCTCCTCTTAAAAAGCCATAACCGTCTGGTAATACTTCCAAAACTCCTTCAACAATTTCGTCATCTTCGTTTGTTACTTTATAACCTCCATTATTTGCAGAAGCAGAGCTTGTCTCATCATTTTTTGATGTTTCATTATTAGTATTTTCTTTTTCTTCATTTTCTAGATTATTTAAAACTTCGATTAATTCATCCTTTTTCAATTTACTAATGTTTTTTACTCCTTTTTCTTTTGCAATTTTTCGTAATTCAGTTAATTGTAAATTACTATCCATATAATTGCCCCCTATTAATAATATATAAATTTATGTTGATTTTTTATAAAACTGGAAAAAATAAAAGATAAAAAAATATTTTAAAATTCATAAAACTTTTTTAAGTTTTATGAATTTTAGCTTCCTACATCTATATAGACTTTCTCATCAGGTTTATACATGTTTAATTTTTCTCTTGCAATTTTTTCTATGTATTCTAAAGAATTCGAATTTTCTTTCAAAGAAACTAACGAATCTTTATATTCATTCGCTTCTTCAATATCTTCCTCTACGGAAGCAATATCCGTTTTATATTCATTTAATACTTTTTGTTGCTTCATTAATGTAATGGCTACATAAGATATAAAAGCTATCAATATTAACTTTTTTAATAATTTTTTTATATTAATTTTCATATGTATACTCTCTTCTTTTCTTACGCATACTTAATTTTCTTAATATTATATATTTCTACAAAAGAATGCAAAATCCTTCTTTATTTATGTAATATTTCTTACTTTTTTGGCTTTATTATTAGTATTATAAAATTTTTTCTTAAATTTTGCAAGAGTTTTGTAAAAATTTGTAGAAAGTTTTATAATAGGTTTAATTAATATTACATTCATAAACTTATATATCAAATTAATTGGAAACATTATTATTCTAAAACAAAAACATGTGAAACTTTTTACAATAGAAATAAGCTTCACGGAAATATTTATAATAATTTTGCTAAGAAATAGCATATATGTAATAATACCTAAGAAAATTCCAATGAAAATATAAGCCCTAAATTCCCCATTATTGAAAATAAATATAGAATACATTACAACTAATCCCGAGATTATCCAAAAAAGAGTATCTTCTATATAAGTCATAAAATTAGGAGTGCTAAAACTCTTTCTAAGTATTCTGAAAAAATCAAATATAATTCCTACTAAAAAACCATTTAGTATAAAAATCAAAAATAAATAGGCTTGATTTACCGTTTCTGCATTCAATTAATTTCACCTCTATTTGAAAATTTTACTAAGAATACTTCCACCTTTATCTTTGTTTAAATCTTTTTCGCTATAATTTAAACCTGAAATATCGCCTTCGACAATCACTTCCGAAGTATCTAAACTCAACTTATTAATTCTTAAATTTTCACCCTTAACGGTTAAAAGTCCGAAGTTCTGTCTCAACCATTACAACTTGATCGTCAAAACTAAGCACATCTAACACACCTGATATACTAAGCTTTTCTCTGTTTTCTAATATTAAATTTTGGATAGTCGTCTGAGATAAATTTTTTCTTTCTTCAATAGTCATATGTTATCTTTCTCCTCTCATATGTTTAATTATATATTTATTATATTCACAAATTCCCTAATTTAGAACAAATAAATAAGGATATACTGTAGTATATCCTTAAAATTATTTTTTTACTTCTTGTTTCAAATATGCTTCTATAAAAACAACTATTTCCCCATTCATAACCGCTTCCACATTACCAACTTCATATCCAGTCCTATGGTCTTTTACCAAAGTATATGGGCAAAATACATAAGACCTAATCTGACTTCCCCAAGCAATATCTTTTTGAACGCCCTTTAAATCTTCTATTTTTTCTTTATTCTCCTTTTCCTTTAAATCTAATAATTTAGACTTAAGCATTTTCATTGCGGTCTCTTTATTTTGAAGCTGAGAACGTTCAGATTGGCAAGAAGTTACAATATTAGTTGGAATATGAGTTATCCTTACTGCTGACGAAGTCTTATTTATATGTTGTCCTCCTGCTCCAGAAGAACGATAAGTATCTATTCTCAAATCATCTGGGTTAATTTCAAGTTCGATATCATCTGAAATCTCTGGCAATACTTCTACCGATGCAAAAGAAGTATGTCTCCTCCCCCCTGCATCAAAAGGAGATATTCTTACTAATCTGTGTACCCCCATCTCCCCTTTCAAATAGCCATAAGCATTCTCTCCAATAACTACTGCCGTTACACTTTTTATTCCAGCCTCTTCTCCTTCCAAATATTCCGTTTCTTTTATAGAATATCCATTATTTACAGCCCATCTTGAATACATTCTATATAGCATTTCTACCCAGTCTTGAGCCTCTGTCCCTCCTGCTCCAGCATGGAGAGTTATTATTGCATTATTTTTGTCAAACTTTCCAGATAAAAGCATTTTAGTTTCTAATTTTTCTAATTCCTTTTCTAATCTATTAGTACTCTTTTCTAATTCCTTTGAAAGCTCTTCATCATTTTCTAATACTAAGAAATCATTCATTTCTAATAAATTATTAATATTTTGACTTATTTCCTTTAAGCCTGTGTATTTTGACTTAACACTCTTTATCTCTTGTAATACTGCATTTGATTTTTTAGTATCATTCCAAAACCCTTCTTCTAAAGTTTTATGCTCTAACTCATTTAATTCTTTTTCTAAATCTTCTATTCTACCTATTGTCTTTTCTAAGCTTGAAAATCTTTCTTTAATATCAAGTAATTTTCTTTTATTCTCCTCAAGGTCTAACATGAATAACCTCCTCTATATTTCTATATTAACTTTTCTATTTTCATAATCCCATTCTATATTTGCCTCAAAAAATTTTTTTATTTCTTCTATTTCCAAATGAGTATTTATTATATATTTATCATTTATATCTTTTGGAATATTAATACTTGTTTTAAAATAATATTTTTCTCCAAATTAATTATTTTTTAACACATATATTATATCATACTTTTTTGAATTGTCATTATTTATACTAAAAAAAGTTGCCCCTGTTTCTCTGCCTTTCATAGTTTTGGCAGGTCCACAGGGGCTTGGGATTACTTGACGAACACTACCCGGCTGTTTCTCACTCCTAAGTTTTTGTACTTGCCACGGTGCCCTGAGGCATTGGCAACCATTCTAAACCGAGAAAGTGCGATTTTTGCCTCCAGGTCGTCGTGGAAGCGCTTGTTCATGAGCTTGCGAAGTTCTGTTGTGTAATCAAACTTCGGAGTTGTGGTTTCGTCCATCAATACTTCCTCCTTTACATTGATGTAAATTAATTTTACCATAATCTATGCAAAAAGTCAAAAATCAAAAACTTTTAGAAGGTCATGCACGCACTTATTCTTTCTTACATATAATTCACTATGTGAAAAAACGGAGGTGTTTTTAGCTTTATGATAGGTACTCTAACTTTATCAGGCTTTTTTGCCTTTCTAAAATGTGCTACATTTATGGTTCGGATATATACAAAGCTCTAATCTTTTCCCAGAGCCACTAAGTTCAGAAGAGGAACAAGAATTTTTAAAAAGACTAAAGAATCGGCGACGAAGAAGCGAGAAATGTTTTAATAGAGAGAAATTTAAGACTTGTTGCTCACGTGTCTAAAAAATATGCTTCTACTAATATTGACCAAGATGATTTAATATCCATAGGTACAATAGGACTTATAAAAGGAATTAACACCTTCAATATGGATAAGAATATAAGGCTCGCGACGTATGTTGCTAGATGTATAGAAAATGAAATTTTGATGTTTTTGAGAACTTCTAAGAAAACTAAAGCTGAAGTCTATCTAAATGAACCTATCGGCAAAGATAAAGATGATAACGAAATAACTTTACTAGAAGTTCTAGAAAATGATGATAGAAGCATTGAAGATGAGATTGATATAAAGCTAAAAACAAAAAAACTTCTAACTAAAATGAAAGAAGTTTTAAAAGAAAGAGAGCGAAGCATATTAGAGCTCCGCTTCCGGCTTAAATGGCAATATTCCTAAGACACAAAATGAAATTGCAAAGATGCTTGGTATAAGTCGTTCCTATGTATCGGAACAACTTTATGACTAAGATTTATATACCGTTTTACCGCTTCTTTATTGTTTCTAAAATCTTAATATTTCTTATTTCTTCAAAATCTATTTTCAATGGATTTTGGTCAATTATTATTAAATCTGCAAATTTTCCTTCTTTGATACTTCCCTTTTCATTTTCTTCAAAATATTGATATGCAGAATTTATAGTCACAGCTTTAATTGCATTATATACATCTATTCTCTCACCTTCATCAAGATTAACACCTGCTTTAGTTTTTCTTTTTATTGCACACCATATTGTTTCAAACATATTAGGTTCTAATACCGGAGAATCTTGATGAAAAGTAAATATAATATTCTTTTTTAAAGTAGAATTTGCTGGGCTTATTTTGCTTGCTCTTTCGTAACCTAAGTTTTTTATATGAATATCCCCATAATAGAAGGTATGTGCTATAAAAAAAGAAGGAATAACACTATATTTTTTTAGATAATCTATTTGAGTGTTTTTTAGAAACTGTGCATGTATCATAACAGGTCTTAAGCTTCTAATTTTATCTTCATATTTTTGAATATTTTCTAAATACTGTTTAGCAGCCTTATCTCCATTACAATGAGCAAGTAATTGCATATTATCTTTTATAGCGTTTTTAAATGTTTCTTCTAATGCTGTATTTGACATATTGCTTATTCCAAAATAACCAGGGCTATCGACATATGGCTCTTGCATCCATGCAGTCTTTGCCTGAGGAGAACCGTCTAAAAATATTTTATATCCACCAATTTTAAAATTATTTTTGTATCTTCTTATATTGTTACTAAAACTTTCAAAGAACTCTTGTTTATCATTTGGAGTAATATATGAGACTAAATCTATTTTGAACATCTTGTCCTCTATTAGTTTTTTATAAATAGGTACCATAGAGCTATAAGCCATTCCGTCTTGAGCTGTAGTTATTCCATGAGAAAAATATTTTTCTTCAGCTTTTTTATATGAAAGAAGTAAATCATTCATGTTAGGAAGCGGAAGTTTTTTAAGATTATCTAAAAATTCATTTTCCTCCATATATCCTGAAAAACAATTATCTATTCCAAGCATTTTTAAGCCTAAACTATTAAACACGCCTACATGTCCTGATTTGTGTGATAAAACTACAGGGTTATTAGGTAAGACTTTGTCTATAATCTCTTTTGTTGGATGAATTTTCTCTTCTAAAAAGTTATTATCATATCCGTCTGCTAATATCCATGCATTATCTTTTATTTTATTTTCTTGCTTAAATTCTCTTAATTTTTCTTGTATATCCTTAAAATTTTTGCATTCTTCTAAATTTATTTTTAAAAAGTTATTTGCAACACCTGAAAAATGACTATGTGCATCTATAAAAGCTGGCATCATCGTATTTCCGTCTAAGTCAACCATTTTTGTTTCGTTGTCCTTTAAAGCTAAAACTTCATGTAAATCTCCTGCTTTTTTTATAATATCATTTTCTACTAATATTGCTTCTATATTATAGTTTTCTAAAGTTATAATATCTCCATTATAATAAATTGTTTTCAAATTAGTTCTCCTTTCTAAACTTAAAATAAATATATATCTTTTTAGAATTATCTATTTCGATTTTGTCTACTAAAGAATTTAATATCTCTCTATTGATTTTGGTATTATTTTTATTCTTATCTATTATGTTTTTTATCATATCATAAGTTATATTAGTTTTTTCACTTTCTTCTATTATTTTAATTTTCTTAAGCAAATATTCTTTTTCTTTGCTTTTCTTATCATAAATTCTTTTAAAATCTTCCTCAAATATCAAATTGTTCAATTTGTCATTATATAAACTATCTATTTCCATTTCTAATTTTGAAAGTCTTTTTTTATATTCTTTAAAACTTTTGTTTGTAATTTTGCTGTTCGACAACTTATTTATAATAACTTTTGCTAACTTTTCCTCTTCATTGAAATTTTGCAAAAGTTCATTTAATTTATTTATTACGATATTTTGAACATAATCTAACCTGATTGAATGATATGTACAAGATTTATTAGAAACATAACTACTACACCTAAGATAATATAAACTTCCGCTTTCTTGTTTTGACAGCCGTACAACTAAGCTTCTTTTTACATTCATGGCAATAGATATAGCCTTTTAACAAATAATCATGAGTTTTAACTCTAGTTTTTTCCCTTATGCTTAGCATTTCATTCGCTTTTAGAAAAATTTCTTTAGGTATAATTGCTTCGTGCGTATTTTTTACTACTTTCCATTCTACTTTTGGAAGTCTTATGTTTTTCTTAGATTTATAGTTTAACTTTTTCATTCTTCCTTGTACCATGTTGCCAATATATACTTCATTTAAAATAATTTCTCTAATACGTGTGCCTGACCATTTATCGCTTATCTTTGCAACTTTTAATCCGTGATTTAAAGCATATTTAGAAGGAGTTAATATATTTTCTTTATTTAATTCTAATGCAATTTGTCTGCAACTTTTACCCAAAACAGCTTTTTCAAAAATTCTCTTTATAATCTCTTTTGCCTCTTCATCTACAAATAATTTGTTAGGATAATTTTTATCTAGTTTGTAACCAAACGGAGCTTTATTTCCGATAAACAATCCTAAATCTTGTTTATTCCTTTTTACACTTTTTATTTTATTAGAGATATCTTTTGCATACATATCATTTAGTAAAGATTTAAAAGGAGTTATGTCATTAGAAATACTATCTATACCGGTATCTATTCCGTCAAGCAATGAAATATATCTTACTCTATGCTCTGGAAAATATTTTTCAAGATAATGTCCAACCTCTATGTAATCACGACCAAGCCTAGATAAATCTTTTGTGATTATCATATTTATTTTTTTATCCTCTATGTCATTTATTAATTTCTTAAAAGCTGGTCTATCAAATGTTGTTCCACTTATGCCATCATCAATATATTCATTTATAATGTTTAGCCCTTTATTTTTAGCAAAACGCCTAAGCAATGAACGTTGGTTAGAAATACTTTCTGATTCATTTTTGTCTTTTAAATCCTCTTTAGACAGCCTGATATATAGTCCTACTTTATAATTTGCAGAATTATATATTTCTATGTTATCATACATTGTTTTTCTCCTTAAATAGATGTTATTTCACATTCCTGTTTTAAATAATCTTTTACCAAACTTAAATATATATCAAAAAGTATTTTATCTAAATCCTCTCCCTTTTCATCATACATACAAATTAGTTCTTCTTCCATAGAATTTATAATCCCTCCTAAATTATAAATATGTGAAAAAGAAGAAAAATATAATAGAGAGTTTCCGTTTAGAACCGCCATAAACTACAAGCTTTCTCCTTAAAATCAAACTATATAAGAAAGGCTCGAGATTTCTCCCGAGCCTTCTTGTATATATAAATGAATAACAAAGTCCTATTTTAATGTAAGTGAGTAGCCGTCGCCGTCTGCTCCTGTGCCTGTAAGTCCAACGTTAACTTTGGTTAAGTCGATTTCTACAATTGGACGAATTCCATGACTTGCTCCAGCAGTATAAGGGTCAAGTGTTTCTAAATCAGATGTATATAATGAATCATTTTTTACCTCATTCTTTTCAATATAAAATATTCTAAATTCGAAATGGTTAGGAATTCCAGTTGTCCATGACGCACAACGAGACGCCAGC
>CALXJN010000086.1 GCA_944388635.1 uncultured Clostridia bacterium | reverse complement strand
TAGAAGATTTTATAAAAGTATTAAATAAAGAAGAATTTGAGCCTAGTGAAAGTATTTTAAAAGGTTTTGAATATGAAAAATATATGCAAGAAAACTTTGAAGAAACATTAAATGGAACATATCAAGTAAAAGTTAGCAAAGTATATGGAGATTATTTGTTATATGGAATTATAGACTGCTTAAAAGGTGGAATTATCTATGATTATAAATACACTAAAAATTATGAAGTAGGAAAATTCTTTAATAATCATCAGACTCTAATGTATTTAGAAATGATACCAGAAGCAAAGAAAATGGTGTACTTAATAACAAACAAATTTGATAAAACAGAATATCCAGACTTAAATTTTAAAGAAGTATCAAAAGTTGAATATGAAATAGGCGATATTTTTAGAGAAGAATACACAAAAGATATGTTTCCAGAAACAATTGATAGTATATTACATAAATTTGAAGAATGGCTAAAACAATATAACTTGTTTGATATATATGCAGAAAAATGGAAATGTAAGTACTAGGAGGCTACTATGGATTTGTTTGAAGAAATAACAAGATTAACTAGAGAATTAGATACAGCAGTTAGAGAACTAAGAAAAAGTGGTACTAATTTAGCGGAAGCAGAAAGAAAGTACAAAATATGCTTAAGACAAGAAGCTTTAAAACTAAGAGCAGAAAAGAATATGCCAGTTACTTTGATAAATCAAATCATCTACGGAGTACAGGAAGTTGCAAACTTAAGATTTGACAGAGATGTGAAAGAAGCAGTATATCAAGCTAACTTAGAATCAATAAACAGTACAAAATTAAAGTTAAGAATACTAGAAAATCAATTAAATAGGGAATGGGGACAGTGTAAAAATGTCTAAATCAATAATACAGAAAAACAAAGAATGTTTTGTAACAAAAAGCACAACCAATTTACATAAACATCATATTTTTGGAGGACCAAACAGAAAGTTATCAGAAAAGTATGGACTATGGGTATATCTAAGAGCAGATTGGCATGATATGGCTGATTATGGCGTGCATTTTAATAAAGAGTTAGATACTAAATTAAAAATAATAGCACAAAGAAGATTTATAGAAGAATATCCGCATCAGGATTTTGTGAAGATATTCGGTAAAAATTTTATTTAGGAGGTAAAAATGAAAAAGAAATTATATATAAATGGAGAATATTCAGGAGAGTTAGGAAAACCAGTTTTTAAAGATACTTTAGGAAGACAATTATGTGTAGGAGATATAGTTTATACAATTGGAGCTCATACGAATGATATCAATATTGTTGCAGATAATTATATTTATGGTTGGGCAAGCTCAACTTATGAAGGAAATTTAAACGAAGTATCTGCTTATAAAATTATAAATTATACAGAAATAGAAAATTTGGAAAATAAAGTAAAAAAAAGATTGCCAAAAATAGAAATTAAACTTTTTAACGTAAAAGAAATGACAATATCGGAAATAGAAAAAGAGTTAGGATATCCAATAAAAATAGTAAAGGAAAATTAGGAGGAGAAAGAAAATGATAATAGGCTTAATAATAGGATTATTTATAGTAGGAATTGTTTTATTTATTGCATCAGACTCATGCTATGGAACAGCAGGAATCATTCTTGTGATTTTTGCAATAATATTTATTTTAGCATCATTTGGAATATTTATATTTGGTTGCTTTCATGGATTTGTTAATTATCCAGCAACAGAAGGAACACATCAAGGAGTTATAACAGCGGTAGATTTAGAAGGCGTTTGGTTTAGAAGATATGAAGTATATTTAAAATCAAGTGGATTTACAGGACAAAGTGATGAAACAAAATATTTATGCTACGAAAATGAAACAGAATTAGTAGAACAATTAAAAAATGCAATAGGGAAAACTGTAAAAATCAACTATGGACATGACGGAGGCTACATAAGTTGGAATAGTTGTGGAACATATCATATTAAAAGTATAGAAATAATAGAAGAATAAACACCAAAGGGCTAGACACAATAATCTAGCCCTTTTATGAAAGGAGATAATATGTGGAAAGAGACAGTTTTATATTTTATAGAAGCTTTTATGAGGCTATAAAAGAAATCTCAGAACAAGAACAGCTAAAAGTATATAAAGCAATAACGGAATACGCATTAAACCAAAAAGAGATAGAAATTGAAGGAGTTTCAAAAGCTATATTTACTTTAATAAAACCACAGTTAGATGCTAACTTTCAAAAATATCTTAATGGTAAGAAAGCAAAACGGAAGCAAAAGAGAAGCAAACTATAAGCAAGAAGAAAGCAAAAGAGTAACTAATGTAAATGTAAATGATAATGTAAATGAAAATGTTAATGTTAATGACAATGATAAAGTAGGCGAAAGTTGTGTTGACGGTCTGCAAGAAAACATAGCAAACGAAAGTCGTATTGACGGTTTGCAAGAAATTATTGATTTTTATAACAACAACATTGGACTAATTACGCCTTATGGGTTAGAAGTTCTAGAAGATTACACAAAAGAATTTGGTAAAGATATTGTTATATACGCGATGCAAATAAGTGTAGAGGCGAATAAAAGGACAATTAGATATATAAAAGCAATTTTAAACAATTGGCATAAGGCAGGGATAAAAACATTGATAGAAGCTAAACAAGAAAACAAAAAAGATAAAAATAATAGTGCAGAGGAGGAGTTTTTAAATGAGTATCGATGATTTTATGGAAGGAATACATATATTACAAGATAATTACAACAAAAAATTAACTACAGCACAATTAAAACTGTTCTACGAAAATTTAAAAGATATGAACAGAAACAGATATTTAAGAAATATGAAAGAACACATAAAAACAAACTCATTTATGCTAAATATAGCACAATTGAGAAAAGAAACATCACAACAATACGTTAATTATGAGCAAAGAGATTACAGCAATGTTGATTTTGATAAGCTATTTGCAAATGTGGAAGGAGGATAAAACAAATGATAATAAAGTCTACAAGAAAAATGACACAAGAAGACAGAGTATTAGACTATATGAAAAGATTTCGGAGGAATTACAGACAAGGAAGCAAGGGACAATCTAGGGATAAGCAGACTAGGTGCAAGAATATATAACTTGAAGAAGCAAGGCTATGACATAATGGACGAGTGGATAACAGCAAAAAACAGATATGGAGAGAGAACACGTTTTAAAAGATATATTCTAAAGCAAGACAAAATTGAACAAGAAAACGAAAGACATATTCCAACGATATAGGAGGAAATTATGACAGTAACAATATCAGAATATATAGAAATATATGACAGTGTAATACAAAAAACAGCTACATACAAGTTTGTTGCAAGAGTAAACAATACACAGTTTTTATACGAAAATGTTAAAACAGGTTGTAAGCAATGCTTTAGTTTGTATGATTTAGTCAGTATGAGAAATGAAAGAATATCAATATCAAAATATGAACGCAAATAGGAGGAAAAATTATATTATATGAAGCAACTATGGGGAATATGCAAAAAAGCAATAGAAAATAATATGTGCCTTGGTTGTATGAAGCTAGAAAATCCAAATTTTACAGGACAAGCACAATGTGAATATGTGAAAGAACCAAGGCAGAAAATACGAGAAATATTAGGATTACAGGAGAAAATAGAGTTATGAAATTTGAAGATATGATAAACACAATAACTTTAGGAGATAGTTATGAATTAATAAAAGATATTCCAGATAAAAGTATAGATTTAATATACACAGACATCCCATATTTAATAACTCATGGAGGTAAAGGAAGTAGCCCATTAGCTAGAAAAATAGATAAAGTTCATAATGTGTATCTAAAAGATATAACTAACGGAATTAACTATAAGATACTGGAGGAATTTGTAAGGATTACTAAAAAACTTAATTGCTTTATATGGTGCAGTAAAGAACAAATATTTGAAATACTAAAATTTTTTAAAGAAAAAGGGTATCTGTATGAAATATTAACTTGGAATAAAACCAACCCTACACCTGCGACAAACAATGTATGGTTACCAGATATTGAATATTGTTTATATTTTAGAGAAAGTGGAATTAAGCTAAATGAAGGCTATGAACTTAAAAGTAAGTGGTATGAAAGTCCAATAAACAAAAAAGATAAAGACAAATATAAACATCCTACTATTAAACCATTGGAATTAGTTAAAAGACATATTTTACATACTACTAAAAAAGATGATTTAATACTAGATTGCTTTAGTCGGAAGTGGAACAACCTGTGTGGCAGCTAAAGAATTAGGTAGACAATTCATTGGAGTTGAAATAGACGAAGAATATCACAAAATAAGTATAGACCGATTAAATGGAATGTTAGCAAATGGTCAGATAAGTTTTGATACATTGAAGGAGGCTAAAGATGAAATACAATTTTGAAATAAAAGAAAAAGCAATAGTAAAAGAAAGACCAAGGTACAACCCAAAAACAAAAAGAATCTACACTCCAACAAAAACAGCTTCGTTTGAGGAAAAAGTTAAGTGGGCATTTAAAGCAAAGTACAATGTAAAAACAGAGCTTAGTACTAGACCATTTAAAGCAAAAATAATTGCAGTATTTGAGCCTGCTGCAAGCCTAAGTAAAAAGAAAAAAGAAGAGCTGCTTTTTAAAATTGATTATACAAAGAAGCCTGACGCTGATAATATCGCTAAAATAGTATTAGATAGCCTAAACGGTTTAGCGTATAAAGATGATAGTCAAGTGTCTGCACTATTAGTTTTAAAAGATTATGGAACAGAAAACAAAGTAATAGTTGAATTAGAAGAAATATAGAAAGGAATATAAAAAATGAGTAAAGAAGAAATAAAAAAAGAATACAAAGAAATAACAAAACTAAACTTAACAGAGAAAATACTTATCATAACTTTAGCTATACTTACAATTGCAAATATAACTTTATTTATAGTGGAAGATGATATTGTATATTTTCTCCTTTTCATCGCATGGTTAAATCAAACAGTATCAGAATATTTTAGCTTAAAAACTAAAAAAGTACAAGATAGTATTATCGAAATACAACACAAAACAATTTGTGAATTATTAGAACCAAAAGAAAGGAAAGATTAAATGTGAACCTAAGAGAAGATAGAGAGTACTACATAGACGAAAAAGGTCAGACACGAAGAAAAAAGAAAAGACTATTAGCTTTATACAACGAAAAAGTCTCTTTTGCTTTCGCTTATTGCAAATTAAAACAATGTTATTTAACAAGCTATAATATGCAAGAAAAACAATGTCTTATGAAGGGAAAAGCAGGAGATTACTGTAGACATCTATATCTTCTCGAAGGAAAAGAGAAAACAGAAGGAGTTAAAAAAGCCAAACAAAAAGAGTGGAAAGGAACAAAAAATGAGTAGATTTTTTGAAAGAAACGAAGACGGTACATATACAGAAAAAATAGAGAGTATAGATGTCTGCAAATGGAAAATAGACGAAATATGTTGTAATGATAAATCAGACTATTTGCGGAGATTATCCACCATATTATTGCAGATGTGAAAGTCAAAAAGACTGTGAGCATTTTGAAGAGGAGGGCAAAGATGAGTGATTATGAGCAAATGATAATATCTGCAGAAAGATATGCTTTAGGAAGAATGACATACATTGTAGAAATAACAGTAAATTATATACTTCAAGAAATAGAAGAAGATAAGTTGTCAGATAGCTGCTTAGATATAATTAGAGAAGATATAAGTACTGCTAAAAACTTAGGAATGGACTGCGATAAAGAATTGTGGTTAAAATTGTTAGATAGAATAGAGGAAGTGATATAGATGTCAGAAGAAGAAAAAGAAGCAATAGAAATTGTTGATAATAAAATATGGGAGTTAATGAATACTGTTTGTGGAAATTGTATTATTGAAGAGTATGAAAGAAATAATTACCAAGAGGCTATAGAAATAGTTCTAACTATGCTAAAAAAGAAAGATAAAGAAATACATTGTTGAGAACAAGAAAAAAAAGATGCTTGGGAAGAATGGAATAACCTAGAACAAAGCAGTTATGAAGAAGGAAAAAGGTTGAAAGTAGAAATAGAAAAGAAAGATAAG
>CALXJN010000085.1 GCA_944388635.1 uncultured Clostridia bacterium | reverse complement strand
GTTTTATCCTTCTAGCAATATTTCTCTTATTATGTCTCCTGTTTTAAAATCTTCTTGTATTCCTGCTCTTCTTTTTATATATTCAAGAAAATATTCGCTGTATATCTTCTTTTTTATCACATCATTTGGACTTCCAAACTTCAGTATTCCAACTTCTCTGTTAAGTCGCTTTCTATTGGTTCTCCTGCAACTATTTTTTCTAGTATACCTATTTTATTCATATTTTGGCATAGATCCATAAATCCTTCTATTTTTCTATAATCGCTTAAAATATTTATATCAGCAAGTTTTTCTGGTATTTCATTTTGTTCTTTATATGTGTTTAAAAAATACAATGTCATATTTGAATTATATAATTTATATTTTTCTAATTCTTCATTTTTTATTTCGTCTGAAAATATATATCCATCGTAATTTGCTTTTATTATTGGCAATAGTTTTTTTTGAGTTTGTTTATCTATTTCTAACTCTTGCATTAGGTGTTTTACATCATCTTCGCAAAAGCCTAACATATCGTTAAATGCTATGTTTTTGGTTATATCTCTTGCTATGTTAAATCCACTTGTCGTGCTATCTAGCGTTATTGGGGCTACTCCTGTTATAAATATTCTGTCTACTACGCTTTCAGTTCCTTCTTTTAGTATTTCATACCATTTGCGTATTTTCCCATTTTTTGGCACAACATTATATATTTTGTACAATTCTTTTCTAGTTAAGGCTCATCTCTTTTCTTATTTTTTCTATCTCTGATTTTTCAGCTCCTGTTGCTTGGTTAATAAAGTCATCTTCTAAATTCATTTTTATCATTTTTTGCACGATATCTCTTAGATTTTTCAAAATACCTTGAGCAATGCCCTCTTCTCTAGCTTTTCGCCTTCCCTCAATCAATTCTTTTCCTATTCTTTCTGCCACTGTACTCATATTTTCTTCACTCTCACTTTCTTCTATTATTTTTATTATTTCTCTTTTATATGCCTCTTCTTCATTTTCGTATAAATAGCTTATTATTCTTTTTAACTCATATAATTGCTTATTGTTTTTAATGTTTTTTATTATTTCTTTTAAATTCTCTAGCACCTCTTCATTATTTTTGCTTTTCTTCATTATCATTATATTTGTAATCATGCTTTTTTCTTTTAGTAATTCCTGTATTTCGTATTTATTTATATCAATTACTTGGTATTCTACATCAATTTTTTTAAATTTTTCGTCAACTTTTCTCTATCACAATAGTACAAATAATCTAAATAGGTAAATTCATACTTTACCATTCGTTTTTTAGTTTGTTTTTCTTCGATAACAATCACTCCTTTTATTGATTTTTTCTTTTAATAATAAGAATTAATTCGATTTAATCTTTTTGAATATCTAAAAATTTGTTAATGATAAAATAAGAATGTACAAAAAATGGAATTTAAAAATGTACAAAATATGTACAAAATAAATTCCAAAAAGTACATTCTTTTTTGTTATACTTTTAATGGAGGTATAGCAAAATGAACAAAGAATATAAAGAAAAAATTAAAAAAATAAAACAGGAGTTATTAGTAATGAAAACACTAAATATAAAACCCAATTTTTCTGAACTATCAAGAATATACAAAGTAGATAGAAGAACTATAAAACGTTACAATGAAGGATATTCTAGAAAAAACACAAAAGTAATACGAAAGTCTAAACTAGATAAGTTCAAAGAAGAAATAAAAGAAAAACTAGAATTACCAGGAATAACAATCACAGGACTATATCAATATCTCAATAAAAAAGAAGATATCGGAACATATTCCAATTTTTATAAATATATAAAGAAATGTAATTTAAAGCCTCAAACAAATAATAAAGCTCACTTAAGATATGAAACTGAATTTGGTCAGCAACTACAGTTTGATTGGAAAGAAGATATAAAAATGATAAGTAAACACGGAGAATTATTTGAATTCAACATTTTTTCCTCAACCTTAGGAGCTAGCAGATTACATGTTTTTATTTATAGTAAATTCAAAACCAGAATTGATGTGCAGAGATGTTTAATAAAAACCTTTGAATACATTGGAGGAGTTCCAAAAGAATTACTAACCGATAATATGAGCAGTATAGTAGATACCAAAACTCATACTTTTTACAAAGAGTTTATAACATTTACAAATGATATGCAGACCAAACCCAAAAATTGTAAGCCAAGACATCCCTATACAAAAGGAAAAGATGAATCAGCTAACAGATTTATGAGCTGGTTAATACCTTATAATAATGAATTTGAAGATGAACAAGAATTAATAAAAATTATTGGTGAAATAAATTTAAAAGTAAATAGACAAGTTAACTCGACCATAGGTGTAGCACCAATTATGTTATTTAATAAGGAAAAAGAATATCTTCAGCCATTACCAAATTCAAAAATAATGGATCAATATTTGATAGATACTGTCCACGTAAAAATATCAAACGAATCCTTATTTTACTACAAAGGCAAAAAATATTCTGTTCCCAACAAGTTTATTAATTATACTCTAGACATTCAAGAAGATAATAATAAACTATATGTATATTATAACAAAGAATTAATAACAATTCACGCTATTTCAGAAAAAAATATTAATTATAAAGAAGAACATTATATAGATGGATTAACAAATATATTAAAAAATAAAACACAAGAGCAAATAGAAGCTTTAGCTAAGCAGAATTTAGAAAATTTAAATAGATTATGTGAGGTAAAAATAAATGAGTAATTATATAAAATTAACAAATAACTTAGAAGTACTAAAATTAGAAAGAGTTAAGGAAAACTTAGATAAATACATTGAATTAATAAATAAAAAAGAAAAAAGTGTTGTTGATGCACTGTATGAACTAACAAATTTAGAAATTGAGCTAATGAACGAAAAAGCTATATATGGTTGTGTTCGAACAGCAGGATTTCCTTTTATAAAGACATTCGAGGATTTTGATTTTTCGTTCCAGCCCACAATAAATAAAGAACAAATTTTAGATTTTAAGAATTTAAGATTTATCGAGAATAAAGAAAATATAATATTTGTTGGAAGTCCTGGAGTCGGTAAGACACATTTGGCGACTTCAATAGGAATAGTTGCAGCAAAAAATAGAGATTCAACATATTTTATAAATTGTAATGATTTAATATCAAATTTAAAGAAGGCAAATTCAGAAAATAGATTTATGAATAGATTAAATCATTACGCAAAATACAAAGTATTAATAATAGATGAAATGGGCTTTCTACCAATAGACAGTGAAGGAGCTAATATGCTGTTTCAGTTAATAAACAAAAGATACGAAAATCATTCTACAATTATAACTACAAATAAACCATTTGGTAAATGGCACGAAATATTTGGAGATGTAACATTAGCAAACGCAATACTAGATAGGCTTTTACATCATTCTCATATTATAAATATCAATGGTAATTCATATCGTTTAAAGGATAAAATAAAGCAAAAAGATGAGGAGCAAATTTAGAAAAATTAATTTTAGCAATGTACAATTTTGTACATAAATAAATTCAAATTTTTGTACATTTTCTTATTGACATTAACAACTTGCACAAGTATAATATACTTTTTATTACTTTTGCAATTTTTTTGAAAAAATGTTAGATGTTTTGTTAGATATGTTAGATGTAACAGATTATTTACTATTGATACAATATAAATGATAAAATAAGAATGTATGAAAAATCAAAAATAACTATGTACAAACATACATTCTTTTTTGTATACTTTTTTAGGAGGTATACAAAAGATGGAGAAATTAATTACACAATTGAGGATA
>CALXJN010000084.1 GCA_944388635.1 uncultured Clostridia bacterium | reverse complement strand
TAGAAAACATAAACTTTATTATCCCATCAGTCATAGTGTATGGGCTTTTGCTTGTATATACATTTTGGACGGACAACAAAAATAAAAATGAATTAGACAAACACATACAAGAATTAACATTCAATGTAGATACAATTGCCAAAAACACATTAATAAATACACCTTTTCCACTTGTAATAGTAGAAGCTGACGGAAATATATCATGGAAAAGTGTAAGTTATATGAGTGAATTCGGAAATACAGACGCAAACACTATGATAAGTGAAATTGTAAAAGAATTAAAAATAGATACAGATGAAAACGAAAACAAAAAAGAAATGCCAATATATAAACAAATATCCCTTGGCAAGAAAGATTATAAATTAATTATCGAAACAATAAAAACAAGAGCAAAAAATAGAAGAAAAAAATATGAGAACATGTTTGTCGTATACATAATTGACAATACAGAAGTTTTAAAAGCATTAAAAAAATTCGAAGAGGTAAAAACTTGTGTAGGAATTATAATGATAGACAGTTATGACGAATTAATCCAAAGTATGACACAAGAACAAAGAACGCAAGTAACAACAGAAATAGAAACAAAAATATATGAGTGGGTTGCCAAATTCGATGGTATAGCATTAAAAACAGAAAGAGATAGATTTGTCATTATTTTCGAAGCAAAATATCTAGACAAGATTATAGAAAATAAATTTGAAGTTTTAGGAATGGCAAAAAACACAGAAACAGAAGCAGTAATTCCAACAACACTAAGTATAGCATTAGTTGCAGACGGAAATTCCAACAGTGAAAAGTATAAAGAAACAATAGCTGCAATGGATTTAGTTCTTGGAAGAGGTGGCGACCAAGCAGTAGTCAGAAGAGAAGGAAAATACGAATTTTTTGGAGGAAAAACACAAGAAGTAGAAAAAAGAACTAAAGTAAAAGCAAGAACTGTTGCAACAGCATTAGAAGAATTAATTGAAGAATCAGAAAAAGTCCTAATAATGGGACATGTAAATGGAGATATAGACTCAATGGGTTCAAGCCTTGGAGTATATAGAATAGTAAAATCACTCGGTAAAACAGCAAAAATAGTAAATAATACATATGGATTAACACTAAAAGATTTTATAGAAGCAGTAGAACAAGAAAAAGAATACGAAGGTGTAATTATAGATAAGGAACAGGCACTAACTGAAGTTACACCAAATACTTTGCTTGTAGTTGTAGATACACACAAAAAATCTTATGTAGAAGTTCCAGAACTGCTTACAAAAACAAATAAAATAGTAGTAATAGACCACCATAGAAGAGGACCAGATTACATAGAAAATAGCACATTAATGTTCCATGAGGTATATGCCTCATCAGCAGCAGAACTCGTAACAGAATTACTACAATATACTAAAAATAATGCTACACCTACTGTTTTTGAAGCAGAAAGTTTATATGCAGGAATAATGGTAGACACAAAGAATTTCACTTTCAAAACAGGTGTTAGAACATTTGAAGCAGCAGCATATTTAAGAAAAAATAATATAGATATTATAAAAGTAAAAAAATGGTTCCAAAGCGACTTAGAAAGCTATAATGTAATATCAGATATAGTAAAAAATACTGAAATTATTAGAGAAACAATAGGTATTGCGGAATATGATAAACAAGATGACAACGCAAATCTAATATGTGCAAAAGCAGCAGATGAATTATTAACAATAAGTGATATTACAGCTTCATTTGTGCTTGGAAAAGTAAAAAATACAGTATTTATAAGTGGACGTTCAATAGGAGATATAAATGTTCAATTAATACTCGAGAAACTTCGGTGGTGGAGGGCACAGCACTGTTGCTGGAGCACAAATAGAAGGAATAGACATTGACGAAGCACGAGATAGATTAAAAAAGGCTATTGAGGCATATTTTAATAAAAATATTATTGAATGAAATTTGGGAAGGAAGAGATATATGAAAGTAATATTGTTAACAGATGTAAAAGCAATGGGAAAAAGAGGAGAAATAGTCAATGCAAGTGATGGATATGCAAGAAACTATTTATTCCCTAAAAAACTTGCAGTACCAGCCGACAAACAAAATTTAAACGAATTATCTGCAAAAAAAGCATCAGATGCACATAAAAAAGACTTAGAAAAGCAAGAAGCAATAAGAATAAAAGAAAAAATTGAGAATAAAGTATTAGTTTTAAAAACTAAAGCAGGAGAAAGTGGAAAAACATTTGGAAGTATTACTTCAAAAGAAATATCAGAAAATATAGAAAAGCAATTTGGAGAAAAGGTAGATAAGAAAAAAATTGTTATGAAAGAGCCTATAAGAGCGATAGGTGGATATGTGGTTGATTTAAAACTTTTTGAAGGAGTTATTTGTAAACTTACAATTTCTGTAACTACAGAATAGTAGATTTCTTATTTGCGCAGATACTAAATAAAGGAATGATGTAGAAATGGAACTTGGAAAAATCCCACCAAATGATGTAGAAGCAGAACAAGCTGTTCTTGGTTGTATGTTACTTGATAAAGATGCTGTTGCAACAGCTTTTGAAGTTTTAAAACCAGAAGATTTTTATAGAGAAGAAAATAAAATTATATTTTCAGCAATGTTCAACTTGTATAGTCGCTCAGAACCAATAGACTTAATAACAGTAAAAGACGAACTTGTATCAATTGGAAAATTCGAAATCTGTGGAGGAATAGAATACATTGCAGATTTATCAGAAAAAGTACCAACAACAGCAAATGCAGATAATTATATAAAAATAGTTGAAGAAAAATCCATATTAAGAAATTTAATAAAAACATCAAGTGAGCTTGTAGACCTAGGATATAATCAAACATTAGAAGTAGACGAAATAATTGAAAAAGCAGAAAAAAGTATATTTGATTTAATGAAAAATAGAAATCAAAAAGGCTACACACCAATAAAAGAAATATTAGTAGAAACATTTGCACAACTAGAAAAATTATATAATCAAAAAGAACATATTACAGGTATCCCAACAGGCTTTTTAGACTTAGACTATAAAACAGCAGGACTTCATGGCTCAGAACTTATTCTAGTTGCCGCAAGACCTGCTATGGGTAAAACAGCATTTGCACTAAACATAGCAACAAATGCAGCAGTAAGAGCAAATGTGCCAGTTGCAATATTTAGCTTAGAAATGTCAAAAGAACAACTAACAAGCAGAATACTTGCAAGTGAAGCAATGATAGATAGTAACAAATTAAAAACAGGAAAAATGGAAGAAGAGGACTGGATAAAACTTTCAGAAGGGCTTCAGCCACTATCAGAATCAGAAATATATATAGATGATACACCTCGGTATATCAATAACAGAAATAAGAGCAAAATGCAGAAAACTAAAACTTGAAAAAAATATAGGATTAGTCGTAATAGACTATTTACAGTTAATATCAGGTTCAGGAAGTAAAAGAAATGGTAGCAGAGAGCAAGAAATATCAGAAATAAGCCGTTCACTAAAAATACTTGCAAAAGAGTTAGATGTACCAGTAATTGCTTTATCACAGCTATCACGTGCACCTGAACAAAGAAAAGATGACCATAGACCAATGCTTTCGGACTTACGTGAATCAGGTGCGATAGAGCAAGATGCAGACATTGTAATGTTCCTATATAGAGATGATTATTATAACCCAGATAGTGAACAAAAAAATATTGCAGAAGTAATACTTGCAAAGCACAGAGGTGGCTCAACAGGAACAGTAGAACTATTATGGCTTGGAAATTATACTAAATTTGTTAATATCGAAAGATATATGGACTAAGTAGGAAGGAAAATAAGTGTTAGAAGAAAAAGTATTAGAAACAATAAAAAAATATAGTTTAATAAAAACAGGAGAAAAAGTAGTTGTCGGAGTATCTGGAGGCCCCGACTCTATTTGTCTTATAAATGTATTAAACGAAATTAAAAATCAGTTAAATTGCAAGCTTATTGTTTGCCACGTAAATCACATGATAAGAGAAGAAGCAGGGGATGATGAGGAATTTGTTAAAAATTATTGTAAAGAAAAACAAATCCCTTTTTTTGTAAAACATGTAGAAGTAGAAAAATTAGCAAAAAAAAAAAAAATAGGAACAGAAGAAGCAGGAAGAAAAGTAAGATATGATTTCTTTTGTGAAATATTAAATAAAACAAACGCAAATAAAATTGCAACCGCACACACAAAAAATGATAACGCAGAAACAGTACTTATGAACATAATAAGAGGAAGCGGAACACAAGGGTTAAAGGGAATAGTACCAATTAGAGATAATACATACATAAAACCATTAATAAATATAAATAGAGAAGAGATAGAAGAATATTGCAAAATTAATAAATTAAATCCAAGATATGACAAAACCAATAACGAAAATGTATATACAAGAAATAAAGTAAGAAATATATTAATTCCGCTTATAAAAAAAGAATTTAATCCAAATATAATTGAAACAATTGATAGATTATCAAATTTAGCCCAAAAAGAAAATGAATATTTTGAGAAAATTACAGAAAAAACATACAAAGAATTATTAATAAAAGAAGAAAAAGAAGAAATAATATTAAATTTGAAAGGATTTAATAAACAAGAAAAAGTTATAAAAAGCAGAATTATATTATATACTATAAAAAGAATGCTAGGTACAAATAATGGAATTGAAAAAGTTCATATAGAAGATATAATAAAGCTATGCCAAAATAACATAGGGAATAAGTACTTAACGCCAAATAAGCACATAAAAATCTTAGTGAATAAGGGAAAAATGTATTTTTTTGTAACACAAAATTCATAATTTAAGTTAAACGGTTAAATCCGTAGGAAAACTTACGTACAAGCAGAGTTTAGCAAAAGAAAAGTTTTAAAAAAACTATTGAAAAGATAAAATATATATGATAATATTCGAACTAAGAAAAATAAACGACAATTTTATTGCATAAGAAAAGGAGAGGAAAAATTTGAAAAATAGTATTAAAACAATAGCAATGTGGTTAATAATCGCAGTAATAATTGTAGTATTGTTCACATCAATATTAGATAATGCTGATACAAGAATGACATATTCAGAATTGATTGAACAAATAGAAACATCAGGAGTAACATCAATAGAGATGTCTTATGACGGAACTACTGCAAATGTTACACTTAAGGATGATAACGTACCAAAAGAAGTTAACATACCAAGTGTAGAAAGTTTCATGAATTATATAACAGATTATTTAAAAGCAGGAACAATAGATTTTGAAGCCAATTCACAATCAATTTTTATAACAATACTTCAGCTTTTATCACCATTCGGTTTACTTATAATAGTATTGATATTCTGGTTCTTAACAATGAATCCGGGAAATCAAGGAAACAACAAAACATTAAGCTTTGGAAAAAGTAAAGCAAGAATGATGACATCAGCAGATAAAAACAAAGTAACATTTGCAGATGTTGCAGGAGTTGACGAAGAAAAAGAAGAATTACAAGAAATTGTAGAATTCTTAAAAAGTCCTAAAAAATTCACAGATATGGGAGCAAGAATTCCAAAAGGCGTATTACTTGTCGGAGCACCAGGAACAGGAAAAACATTACTTGCAAAAGCAGTTGCAGGAGAAGCAGGAGTTCCATTCTTTATAATAAGTGGATCTGACTTCGTAGAAATGTTCGTAGGTGTCGGTGCATCAAGAGTAAGGGATTTATTTGACCAAGCAAAGAGAAATGCACCATGTATAGTATTTATAGACGAAATAGACGCAGTAGGTAGACAACGTGGAGCAGGACTTGGTGGAGGACATGATGAAAGAGAACAAACATTAAACCAATTATTAGTTGAGATGGACGGATTCGCAGCAAACGAAGGAGTAATAGTACTTGCAGCAACTAACAGACCAGACATACTAGATAAAGCACTATTAAGACCAGGAAGATTTGATAGACAAATAGTAGTATCTCCTCCAGACGTAGGAGCAAGAGAACAAATACTAGAAGTACACGCAAGAAAGAAAAAATTAAGTGAAGATGTAGACTTAAAAACAATTGCTAAAAATACATCAGGATTTTCAGGAGCAGACCTAGAAAATGTATTAAACGAAGCAGCACTTCTTGCAGCAAGAAGAAACTTAAAAGAAATTGGAATGGTTGAAATAGAAGATGCAATGGTTAAAGTAACAATGGGACCAGAAAAGAAAACAAGAGTAAGAAGCGACAAAGAGAAAAAGCTAGTTGCATACCATGAAGCAGGCCATGCAGTTGTAAGTAAATTCTTACCAACACAAGACGATGTACATCAAATATCTATAATACCAAGAGGTATGGCTGGCGGATATACAATGTATAGACCAAGCGAAGATAAATCATTTATGTCAAAATCAGAAATGGAAGAAACAATAGTATCACTACTTGGAGGAAGAGTTGCAGAAAGTTTAATACTAAATGATATATCAACAGGTGCAAGCAATGATATAGAAAGAGCCTCAAAGATAGCAAGAGATATGGTATCAAAATATGGAATGAGTGATGTAGTCGGAGCGATAATGTTTGGTGCAGGTCAAGAAGAAGTATTCCTAGGTAGAGATCTAGCACAATCAAAAAATTACTCTGAACAAACAGCAGCTGTAATAGATGCAGAAACTAAGAAAATAATAGACAATGCATATAAAAGAGCAGAAAATATATTAAGAGACCATAT
>CALXJN010000083.1 GCA_944388635.1 uncultured Clostridia bacterium | reverse complement strand
AATCGCAAATTTTTCCAAAATTTGCGATTTAGAACCGTCCCAAACTGCAAGCTTGCTCCAAATGACAGTAGAATAACAAATGTCATAGTGCTAGTATCTTCATATTGCTTGACAAGGCTTCAAAAGTATGATAATCTAGTATCTGTTACTAGATTATATGAGATAAAAAACAAATTTATTTTCTGAATAGAATTTGTATCCCAAGGGAGGAATAATACTAAAAATGAGAAGTGAAACATTTTTTGATTATCCAGTTTTCAATAATGTAAAAGAAGTAATTTATCATTCTGTAGAGAAATATCCAAACAATGTTGCCTTTAGATTAAAAGAGAAAAATGGAGAAGAGATTAAATATTTAGATATAACATATACAGAATTTTTAGATGAAGTTAATAGTTTTGGAACAGGATTATTTAAGTTAGGGTTAAGAGGAAAAAGAGTAGCTATACTTTCTAAGAATAGGTATGAGTGGCCTTTAACTTATGTGGCTCTTTTATTTGGAGGAATAATTGCCGTTCCATTAGACAAGGGGCTAACTGATATAGAAATAGAGAATTCAATTTTAAGAAGTAAAGTTGATGCAATAGTTTATGAAGAAAAATATACTGAAATAATTGAAAAAATAAGAGAGAGCAAAAAGTCTAATTTAAAAGAATTTATCAGTATGGATAAGATAGAAAATGCAAGATACATAAAAGATGTTATAGATTTAGGAAAAGCCGAAATTGAAAAAGGAAATAAAGAATTTGTTGATTTTAAAATTGATGACAAGGCACTTGCAACATTAGTTTTTACATCAGGAACTACTTCTAATTCTAAAATTGTTATGTTATCACAATATAATATTGCAAGAAACATCTCAGATATGCAACTTGTTGAAGATTTTAGGAGCACAGATATAAACCTTGCCTTTTTACCTTTTCATCATACTTTTGGTTCAACAGGGCAATTAATAATGTTAAGTTCAGGAATAACAACAACATTCCCTGACGGATTAAGATATATTGCTCAAAATTTAAAAGAATATCATATAACCTTTTTTGTAGGAGTGCCATTGCTTATTGAAGCAATATACAAAAAGATTGAAGAGGGTATTGAGAAAAAAGGCAAAAAGAATGCTGTAAAATTTGGAAAAATATTAACTAAAATATTATTAAAATTTGGAATAGATATTAGAAGAAAAGTATTTAAAGATATAATAGATGAGCTTGGAGGATTAAGATTTGTAATAAGTGGAGCAGCAAGTTTAGACCCAAAAGTTGAAGGAGGCTTAAACGATTTAGGAATATTAACCGTACAAGGATATGGACTAACAGAAACAGCACCAGTACTTTGTGCAGAAAATTATAAATATAGAAAATACGGTTCTGTAGGTTTTCCAATGAAAAATGTACAAATTAGAATAGAAGATAAGGCAAAAGACGGAATAGGAGAAATTGTAGTGAAAGCTCCAAATGTGATGCTTGGATATTATGAAGATGAAGAAGCAACAAAAGCTGTTTTAAAAGACGGTTGGTTACATACAGGTGATTATGGATATATTGATGACCAAGGATATGTATATATCACAGGACGTAAGAAAAATGTAATAGTTTTGAAAAACGGCAAGAAAATATTCCCAGAAGAGATAGAAGAGAACATAAACAAGATAGATTTAGTTGAGGAATGTTTAGTCTTTGGCTTACCTAAAGATGATGATGTAGTTTTATCAGTAAAAGTTAAATATAATGAGGAAACTGTAAAAGAAAAATATGGAGAGATTTCAAGTGAAGAACTTAGAAAAATAATTTGGGATAAAATAAAAGAAACAAATAAGTTAGTTCCAAAATACAAATATGTAAAAAATATGATTTTAACAAATGAAGAATTTGCAAAAACTACGACAAATAAAATTAAGAGATTTGAAGAATTAAAAAAGATGAATCTTAATTAATAATATTAAAAAATAACTAAAGGGGATAATATACGTTAAAAAAGGAAATATTATTATGAAGAATATAAAAATTGCAGGAATAAGCTTATGGAGAATACTTGCGTATTTTATAATATATAGTTTTATAGGATATTTAATAGAAACAACATATGCATTTGTAGTATATGGAGTAATAGAATCAAGGAAAAGCTTTCTTTACGGACCATTTTGTTCTATATATGGAGTCGGCGCAGTTATAATGATATGTGCACTTCAAAGAGTAAAGAATGATAAGCCACATACATTATTTTTTGGTGGCTTTGTTGTGGGAAGCATAACAGAATATGCAGTTAGCTTTATTGGAGAAAAACTACTTAATACTAGGTGGTGGGATTATTCAGATAAGTTTTTAAATATAAATGGAAGAATTTCTCTTATATATTCAATATTTTGGGGATTATTAGGACTTTATTTAATGAGAATTATAAACCCAAAAATTGACCACTTTCTAGATTGGTTAAAAACAAAATTTAATTATACAGCACTTAAAATTTTAGTTATATTATCGACAGTATTTCTTTTCTTAAATTGTGTTGTATCAGGACTTGCACTAGATTTTTATTTGACTAGAGTTACAGTTGAAAATAATTTAGATGTAGCAAATAAAGAATATGTGACAGAGAAATATAATAGTGTTTATAAAGAAAATGAAAAATTAGCAGAATTTATATATAAATTTTGGGGAGATAATAAAATGGTAAAAACATATCCAAATGTAACTATAACACTTGCAAATGGCGAATCAGTGCTTGCTAAAAATTATTTCCCAGATATTGCACCATATTATTATAAATTTAAGGATTAGTCTATAAAAGTACTTTTTAAAGTACTTTTATTTTTTAAAAAAATATGCTAAAATAATACTATTGATAGCAATTACAATGGGAGGAAAATATGCAAGAACAATTTTCTAGGACAGAGCTTTTAATAGGAAAAGAAAACATTGAAAAATTAAATAAATCTAAAGTTGCAGTATTTGGGATTGGAGGAGTAGGCTCGTTTGTATGTGAGGCATTAGTAAGAGCAGGAGTACGGAAAATTTGTCTTAGTTGATAATGATAAAGTGTCTATTACAAATTTAAATAGACAAATAATTGCATTAAATAGTACGATAGGTAAATACAAGACAAAAGTAATGGAAGAAAGAATACTTGATATAAACGAAGAGGCAAAAGTTGAAACATTTGAAGAATTTTTTATGTCAGATACAAAAGATATTTTAGATGATAGTATTGACTATGTAGTTGATGCAATTGACACAGTTACATCAAAAATAGAATTAATAGAAAGAGCAAAAAAATTAAATATTCCTATAATTTCATCAATGGGAACAGGAAATAAACTAGATCCAAGTAGATTTGAAATTACAGATATTAGCAAAACCTTAGTATGTCCTCTTGCAAAAATAATAAGAAAAGAATTAAGAAATAGGAATATTGAAGATGTAAAAGTAGTATATTCAAAAGAAGAACCTATAGTACCACTAAAAGATGGGCAAAGAGTACAAGTAATGGGAAGTATATCTTTTGTACCACCGACAGCTGGATTACTTATTGCAAGTGAAGTTATAAAAGATTTAATAAAAGGAGATAAGAAGTAATATATGAATTTATTTTTAACATTAGCTTTTTTATTTTTTATAGGAAGTATTTCAGGCTGGGTATTAGAACTTTTTTATAGAAGACTAATATCAAATAAAGCATGGATAAATCCAGGTTTTTTAGTTGGACCTTATTTACCATTATATGGATTTGGACTATGCACATTTTACCTTTTATCACAAATACAATTAAATGGAATTTTAGTTGTTATAATTATGGCGCTTACAGTAACTGCCATAGAATATGTAGCAGGTATAATATTTATTAAAGGCATGGGAGTAAAACTTTGGGATTATTCAGATAGATGGGGGAATGTAGACGGCCTTATTTGCCCACTTTATACATTTCTTTGGGGAATACTTGGCGCTATGTATTATTATATTGCAAACCCATATATAAGAAGTTCTTTAAACTGGCTTGAAGATAATCTTGCTTTTTCTTTTGTAATAGGATTTTTCTTTGGAATAATTGTTATAGATTTTATATATAGTACACAACTTGTTGTTAAAATACGTAAGTTTGCAAAAGAGAAGAATTTAATAGTTAAATATGAAGAATTTAAGTCAAGTATATTTGACGAGGCAAAGAAAAACAAGGAAAAATATTCATTTATATTTGCTATTAGCAATAATATGAAGAAAATAGAAGAACACATAAATGAATATACAAAAGCACAATTAGAACGTACAAATGAACTAAAAAGAAGTATTCATCTATTTATAAAAGATAAAATAAAGGAAGGAATAAAAAAATGAAATTAGTTATTCAAAGAGTGAAAAAAGCAAGTGTAGAAGTAAAACGGCAAGGTAATTGGAAAAATAGATGAGGGACTTTTAGTTCTACTTGGAGTGACTCATGGAGATAATAAAGAAAAAGTAGATTATTTAGTGCAAAAGTTAATTAAACTTAGAATATTTAAAGACGAAAACAATAAGATGAATTTATCTGTGAAAGATATAAATGGCAAAATACTTATTGTATCGCAATTTACTTTATATGCGAATACACTAGACGGAAATCGCCCAAGTTTTAC
>CALXJN010000082.1 GCA_944388635.1 uncultured Clostridia bacterium | reverse complement strand
ATCCGTATATTTATATGAGAAAGTTAGTCTCAACGTGGCAACCACCAATACATACAGCTATATTAGGGTTTATAATAATAAATGTGAGCAATATTTTCCACGAGTTTAATATCGGAATAGCAGTATTTATATTTTTACAAATGTTAATAATTGCAGGATGCTTTACATATTGTTTATTTTTTTTAAGAAAATATAACACTAAAAAAATTATAAATATAATATCATTATTATACTATGCGATATTTCCAGTAATTGTAATGTTTGCATTATGTTCAACAAAGGATACAATATTTTCAGCACTTATGCTAATAAATATTATTATGATATTAGAAGCGTTATTAGATAAAAAAGCGTTTTTAAATTCAAAATGGAAACAAATTAAATTTGTAGTTATAACATTATTAGTATTAATTTTAAGAAACAATGCAATATATGCATATATCCCATTCTTTATAATATTCATAATTATATTTAAGAACAAAAAAGTATTAATACCTGTGGTTTCTGTAATAATTATGTATATAGTATATTTAGTTGTACTTAACACAGGGTGGACTGTACATAAATTGTTTTATGCAGAAGAATTATCAGTGCCACTACAACAAATAGCAAGAGTATATAACTATAATTATGAAAGTTTATCTCAAGAAGAATTAGAAATGATATATGAATATACAGATGATGAAACATTGAAAAAATATGTGCCAGAATGTGCTGATGATATAAAAGAAAAGGTAAATTTAAAAGAAAATTTAGGATATACAAAATTTTTAAAATTATGGGCAAGTATCGGAATAAAAAATATTGGAATATATATAGATTCATTCTTAGAAAACACAATTGGATTTTGGTATCCTAGTACAATAATAGACGGATATGTAAAAACCATACCAGAATGGTATACAACAGAAACATCATATTTTATGGCACATTGCGAATTACCAGGAAGATTTGATAGTAAAATACCATGGCTTAAAGACATATATTTTAATATTTCAAGAGAAACAGATATAAATAAAATACCAGTAATTTCAATGCTATTTTCTCCGGGAGCAATGGTATGGCTATTATTTATATGCATAGGATATAGTGTATATAAAAAAAGAAAAGAAATAACTGTAACTCTAAGCTTAATAGTACTTTTATGGCTAACACTACTTCTAGGACCAATGGTATTAGTCAGATATGTGCTAATACTGTTTTTTGGCTTCCCTCTAGTATTTGCTTTAATTTTAAATGGAGACAAATTTAAGACAAACAAATAAAGTTTGTCAAAAAGGAATTTACGTAATTCCTTTGACTTTTTCCAAATTTTGTAGTATAATAATTATGTCGGAAAAATTAGACAATATTGAGAGGAAGTGTGTTTATGTTCAACGTAGGAGATTACATAGTTTATCCAATGCACGGTGCAGGAACAATCGATGCAATTGAGGAAAAAGATATTTTAGGACAAAAACAGGCATATTACATAATTAAGATGCCAGGAGAGGTAAAAGTAATGATACCAACAGCCCAAGCTGATAAAGTTGGGATAAGAGGAGTAATAGACAAAGAACAAGCAGAAAGAGTATTTGATGTTTTAGCAGAAGATGAAACACAAACAGAAATGAACTGGAATAAAAGATACAGAGAAAACATGGACAAAATGAAAACAGGAAACATATACGAAGTTGCAGATGTAGTAAGAAACTTAAGCTTTAAACAAAAAGAAAAAGGATTATCTACAGGTGAAAAGAAAATGCTTACTAACGCAAAACAAATTTTAGTTAGCGAACTTGCATTAGCAGAAAATTCTTCTCAAGAAGTCGTAGAAGGTTTAGTAGAAGACAAAATCTCTAAATCATATCAAACATTTAGAGTTGACCATATAGGTGATAATACAGCAGTAAATAAGTTTATCCCATTTGATGAGGGAAATAGCTCAATAGTCGGTTAAAACAAAAAAGTAAGGCGTCTTGAAATAGGCGCCTAGTTTTATATTTTAGGAGGAAAAAATATGTCAATACTTGTAACAGGTGGAACAGGATATATTGGAAGTCACACAGTAGTAGAATTATTAAAAAAGAATGAAGAAGTAATAATATTAGATAATTTATGCAATAGCTCAAAAGATGTATTAGATAGAATAGAAAAAATTACAAATAAAAAATGTAAATTCTATGAAGCAGATATTAGAGATGAAAAAGAATTAGAAAAAATATTTAGTAAAAATAAAATTGATTCTGTAATACACTTTGCAGGGCTAAAAGGAGTAGGAGAATCAGTAGAAATTCCATTAGAATACTACGACAATAATGTATATGGAACTGTAAAATTATTAGAAGTAATGAAAAAACACGGGTGCAAAAAAATAGTATTTAGCTCATCAGCAACAGTATATGGAGATCCGGGAACACATAAATATGTTGAAGAAATGGGAAGAGGGAAAGCATCAAGCCCTTATGGAGCGACAAAAGCGATTATAGAAGAAATGCTAGAGAATTTATATGTTGCAGATAATGAATGGACTATATCTATACTTAGATATTTCAACCCAATAGGAGCACACGAAAGTGGATTAATTGGAGAAAATCCAAATGGAATTCCGAATAATTTAATGCCATATATACAAAAAGTTGCAGTAGGAGAACTTAAAGAGTTAAGTGTATTTGGAGATGATTATGATACAAAAGACGGAACAGGAGTAAGAGACTATATCCATGTTGTAGATTTAGCTGAGGGACACGTAAAAGCATTAGAAAAACTTACAAGTCCAGGAGTGTATATATATAATTTAGGTACAGGAAGCGGATATAGTGTATTAGATATAGTTAGAACTTTTGAAAAAGTTAATAATGTAAAAATAAACTATAAAATTGCACCAAGACGTCCAGGAGATTTAGCAATGTATTATGCAGATCCAAGCAAAGCTAAAAAGGAGTTAGGCTGGGAAGCAAAAAGAGGAATAGAAGAAATGTGCAGAGATTCATGGAATTTTATAAAAAATTTGTAATAAATATTAATCAATGCAAATAGGATGTAACAATAGAGGAGATATATAATGAGAAAGTATTTTGGAACAGACGGAATAAGAAGAATAGCAAATACAGAGCTTACGCCAGAACTTGTATATAAAGTTGCTAAAGCTGGAGCTTATGTTTTAAGTAAACACACAGACCATACACCAATTATATTAATTGGGAAAGATACAAGGCTATCAGGAAGCTTAATAGAAAGTGCAATGACAGCAGGTTTTTTAAGCTATGGAGCAAATGTAATACATTTAGGAGTAATTCCAACACCAGCAGTTGCATACCTTACAAGAAAGTTAAACGCAGATGCAAGCGTAGTAATTTCCGCATCACATAATTCTTATGAATTTAATGGAATAAAATTTTTCAGCAATAAAGGAATGAAAATAGAAGATTCATTGGAAGAAGAAATAGAAGATGTAATGGATTCTGGAAAAATTGATGAACTTAGAGCCATAGGCGAAAAAATCGGAACAGATGAATATAAAGAAAATTTAATAAATGATTATATTGAATTTTTTGAAGAAACATTTTCAAAAGATATAAAAAAGGATGAAAATTTTATTGTTGGAATAGACACAGCAAATGGAGCTACATATAATGTTGCAGAAAAAATATTCACAAAGCTGGGAATAAAATATAAAATAATTAGCAATGAGCCAGACGGAATAAACATAAATGCAAATTGTGGTTCAACACATATAGAAAAAATCTCTGAATTTGTTAGAAAAAATAAACTTAGTCTTGGAATTGCTTATGACGGAGACGGAGATAGATGCTTAGCAGTAGACGAAAATGGAGAAATAATTGACGGAGACATAATACTTGCAATAGTATCTAAATATTTAAAAATACAAGGAAAGTTAAATAAAGATACACTAGTTGCAACTGTTATGAGTAATCTAGGATTAAACAAATATTGCATAGAAAATAATATAGAATTAAAACAAACAAAAGTTGGAGATAGATACGTATTAGAGGAAATGCTAAAAAACGGATATAATTTGGGAGGAGAGCAATCAGGACATATAATATTACTAGACTATAACCCAACAGGAGACCGGAATTTTAACATCATTAATGCTAATTATGATTTTGTTAAAAAATAAAGAAAAAGCATCAAATGCAAAAAAAATCATAAACATATATCCACAAGTGTTAGTAAATGCAAAAGTAGATAGTCAAAAGAAAATGAAATATAAAGAAGATAAAGAGATAAATGAAGCAATTCAAGAACTTGAAAAAGAATTTAAAAATAATGGAAGAGTTCTAATTAGACCTTCTGGAACAGAAAGTTTAATTAGAGTAATGATAGAAGGAGAAGATAAAAAATATATCGAAGGAAAGGCAAAAGATTTAGCAAAACTAATTGAAAAGAAATTAAGTTAAAAGAGCAAATGTTGCTCTTTTTCATTTGCACTTTAAAGCAAGTTTGCAGTTTGGGGCGATTCTAGATGAGTCCCAAACTGCAAACTTAGTTGCGAATCTAGATGAGAGCCAAATTGCAAAGCACAAACAATCAAAATATATTCCTTTTGACAAAATTTCCATTAATCGACATAATATCGAAAGGATTTATACATTATGTGTCGAATATTATCTAATAGAAATTTTTCGAGAGCTACAATTAAAAAGGAAACATTTTGAAATCGAAAGAAGGGAAAATAATGGTGAGATATGACAGTGGACTAATTGAAGAGATAAAAGCAAATACAGATATAGTTGAAATAATTTCACAATATGTATCACTAAAAAGAAAAGGCAGGAACTATTTTGGACTATGCCCATTTCATAATGAAAAATCACCATCATTTTCAGTTTCAGAAACTAAGCAAATATTTCACTGCTTTGGATGTGGAGCAGGAGGAGATGTAATTGGTTTCTTAAAAAAAATTGAGAACATAGAATTTAAAGAAGCAGTAGAGATGCTTGCAGAGAGAGCAAATATAACTCTTCCTCAAATTGAGACAACCGAAGAAGAACAAAGAAATTTAAAACTGAAAGAAAGAGTTTTTGAAATTAACAAATTTACTGCACAATTTTATCATGAAAATTTATACAAACCAACAGCAAAGCCTGCTCAAGAATATGTAAAAAAGAGAAGATTAGACAATAATACACTTAAAAAATTCCAAATAGGATATTCTTGTAACTTTGATGAACTGTATAAAGCACTTAAAAGTCAAGGGTTTAATGATGAAGAAATATTCGAGTCAAAACTAGTTTTAAGAGCAAAAAATGGAATGCCAAATGATGCCTTTAAAAAAAGACTCATGTTCCCAATAAAAGATGTAAAAGATAGAGTTATAGCATTTGGTGGGAGAGCTCTTGATGATTCAAAGCCTAAATACATAAATTCGCCAGATACAATTTGCTATAATAAAGGAAGAAATTTATATGCATTAGATGTAGCAAGAAAAACAGATAAAGATTTCTTAATTATGGTAGAAGGATATATGGATGCTGTTTCACTTCATCAAAGAGGAGTAGATAATGCAGTTGCATCACTTGGAACAGCATTGACAGAAAAACAAGGAAGACTTTTAAAAAGGTATAAATCAAAAATTGTTATAGGCTATGATGCAGACGGAGCAGGACAAGCAGCAACAATGAGAGGTCTTGAGATATTGCAAGGTTTAGGTTATGACATAAGAATTTTGCAATTAGAAGGCGCAAAAGATCCAGATGAATTCATAATAAAATATGGAAGCGGAAAATTTAATCTGTATGTACAAAATGCAATATCGCTAGTAGAATTTAAAGTTAAAAACTTACAAAAAAATCTTGACTTAAATCAAGTAAATGATAAAATTAAATTTTTAAATGAAGTAAGTAACATTTTACTTAAAGTTAATAATGACTTAGAGAAAGAAGTATATATAGATAAAATATCTAAGCAATATGAAGTATCAAAAGAAGCAATATATGCTCAACTTAATAAACTTACTTATGCAAATTCTATGGGAGCAAAGAATTTAGAAAGAAATGTTACAGTAAAACCAATAGAATTAAAAGAAAAATCAGAGCCTAATGATAAAGATACATTAAAAGAAAATCTAATAATTTTACTTTTAATAAATGAAGGACAAACTGTATATCAAAAAATAAAAGAAAAAATATCTCCAGAGGATTTTAAAGACGAAAGAAACAAAAAAATAGTGACTGTTTTGTATGAGGAACTAGAAAAAGGGGATATTAGTAATGTAATAGGATTATTTGAAAAAGATGAGCAAATAGTGAGCCATATTACATATATATTGTCTAAAGAATTAGATATAAGTGATGTTGACAAAGCAATTGATGATTTAGTAAATAAATTTTTAAAAGAAAAATTGTTAGAAGAAAAAAGCATAATACTTAAAAAATTAGTTTCAGGGAATTTAAATTCCGAGGAAACACTCAATATAGAAAATAGACTAAAAGAAATAAGTAAAAGACTAGTTAGTATAAAGTAAGGAGGTCTAAACTAGGAATGAATGAAGAACTAGAAGAAGTAAAGAAAACTAAGAAAAAATCAAAAGATATTAAAGTAGAAGTAAAAGAAGAAAAAGGTCTAAAAGAAGTAAAAAAAGATAATCAAGAAGGCAAAAAAGAAGAAGTATCAGAAAAAGATACAGTAAATAAAATTTTAAATAAAGCAAAAGAAAAAGGTAGCATAACTTATGGAGAACTTGCCTCAGAACTTGAAGATATAAATCCAGAAGATATAGACAAAGTTTTTGATGCATTTGAAGAAAGTGGAGTAGACTTATTAAAAGATGATTTTGATGATGTAGAACCAGACCTTGATGAATTAGAAAATATTGAAGAAGTAGATGTTAGCGATGCTAGTTTTACAGATATTGATGGAATCAACATTGATGATCCAGTAAGAATGTATTTAAGAGAAATAGGAAGGATACCACTTCTTACTTATGACGAAGAACTAGAACTTGCTAAAAAAATTATGAAAGGTGATGAAGAAGCAAAACAAAAACTAGCTGAATCAAACCTAAGACTAGTAGTAAGCATAGCTAAAAAATATCTAGGAAGAGGTATGCTATTTTTAGACTTAATACAAGAAGGAAATATGGGATTAATCAAAGCAGTAGAAAAATTTGATTATTCAAAGGGATATAAATTCAGTACTTACGCAACATGGTGGATAAGACAAGCTATAACAAGAGCAATAGCAGACCAAGCAAGAACAATAAGAATACCAGTACACATGGTAGAAACTATAAATAAATTAATACGTACATCAAGACATTTGCTTCAAAGATTAGGTCGTGAGCCTACGCCAGAAGAATTATCAGAAGAACTAGAAATGCCTATTGAAAAGGTAATGGAAATACAAAAAATAGCACAAGATCCAGTATCATTAGAAACACCAATAGGAGAAGAAGATGATAGCCACTTAGGGGATTTTATACCAGATGATGATTCTCCAGCACCACAAGATTCAGCGGCATATACATTACTTAAAGAACAACTAGAAGAAGTAATGAATACATTAACACCAAGAGAAGCAAAAGTTCTAAAACTTAGATTTGGATTAGAAGACGGAAAAGCAAGGACACTAGAGGAAGTTGGAAGAGAGTTCGAAGTTACAAGAGAGAGAATAAGACAAATAGAAGCAAAGGCACTTAGAAAACTTAGACATCCAACTAGAAGTAAGAAACTTAGAGATTATATGAATTAATTTACAATTATTTGTAAATTTTAGTTTAGAATAGGAAGGAGAATGAAATGGAAGAAAAAGAGAAAGAAAATAAAGCAAGTTTTCTTGGATTTGATCCTGTAGAAACACCAGAAGAAGTAATAAATGCGGATAAAGACGTAGAAAGAAGAGAAGCATTTAAAGAAACTTATAAAAGAATAGCAAAAATAATTCCAGAATACTTTATGAGCCAAAGAAAGAAACGTAAAAATACTACATCTGGTGGAAAAGCATTCTCTCAAAACATAATAGTAACACCAGATAAAGCAACAATACAAACAAAAGAAGTAGGAAATGAAGAAAATGCAAAATCACAAGAACAAGAAAAAGAAAGAGAATAAAAATCATAAATTTGTCAATAAATTTAATTAAATTTATT